>NZ_JBSFHA010000025.1:0-121140 GCF_053596855.1 Streptomyces sp. NPDC001617 | reverse complement strand
ACGACAAGATGTCCGAGGCCGCGATGGAAGACCGTAAGCGCGAGGGGTACTTCTAAGCATGAGCACGACCACGACCGAGGCCCTCTCGGACACGACCCTCCTGCGGTTCGCCACCGCCGGCTCCGTCGACGACGGCAAGTCCACGCTCGTCGGACGGCTGCTGCACGACTCCAAGTCGGTCCTCACCGACCAGCTGGAGGCCGTCGAGCACGCCTCCCGCAACCGCGGCCAGGAGGCCCCCGACCTCGCGCTGCTGACCGACGGACTGCGCGCCGAGCGCGAGCAGGGCATCACGATCGACGTGGCGTACCGCTACTTCGCCACGCCCAAGCGGCGGTTCATCCTCGCCGACACGCCCGGACACGTGCAGTACACCCGCAACATGGTGACGGGTGCCTCCACGGCCGAGCTGACGGTGATCCTGGTCGACGCCCGCAACGGCGTCGTCGAGCAGACGCGCCGGCACGCCGCGATCGCCGCGCTGCTGCGCGTCCCGCACGTGGTGCTCGCCGTCAACAAGATGGACCTGGTCGAGTACCGGGAAAGCGTCTTCGCCTCGATCGCCGAGGAGTTCACGGCGTACGCGCTGGAGCTGGGCGTCCCGGAGATCACCGCGATCCCGATCTCGGCGCTGGCCGGCGACAACGTGGTGGACCCGTCCGCGAACATGGACTGGTACGGCGGGCCGACCTTCCTGGAACACCTGGAAACCGTTCCCACCAGCCACGACCTGAGCCACTGCCACGCGCGCCTTCCGGTGCAGTACGTGATCCGGCCGCAGACCGCAGAGCACCCGGACTACCGGGGTTACGCGGGCCAGATCGCCGCCGGTTCGTTCCACGTCGGCGAGGCGGTGACCGTGCTGCCGTCCGGGCGTGCGACGAAGATCTCCGGCATCGACCTGCTGGGCGAGCCGGTCGACGTCGCCTGGACCACCCAGTCGGTGACGATCCTCCTGGAGGACGACATCGACATCTCGCGCGGCGACCTGATCGTGCCCAGCAAGGACGCCCCGCCGACCACCCAGGACATCGAGGCGACCGTCTGCCATGTCGCCGACCAGCCGCTGACCGTCGGTCACCGGGTACTGCTCAAGCACGGCACCCGCACGGTCAAGGCGATCGTCAAGGACATCCCCTCCCGTCTCACGCTCGACGACCTGTCCCTGCACCCGCACCCGGGACAGCTCGTCGCCAACGACATCGGCCGCGTGAAGATCCGCACCGCGGAGCCGCTGCCGGTGGACTCGTACGCCGACTCGCGCCGCACGGGTTCGTTCATCCTGATCGACCCCAGCGACGGCACCACGCTCACCGCGGGCATGGTCGGCGAGTCGTTCGCGTCCCCCGAGCCCGTCAAGGACGAGGCCGAGGACGACGGGTGGGATTTCTGACATGACCTCCACCGACTACTACTCCACGTTCGCGAAGGAGGGCGGCCGCATCGGCAGCGGTGCTCTCGGCAGCGGGCAGGGCGGAGTGGCGCGATGTGTGCGTTGACGTACGCGCACTGCCTGCGCGCCCTCACCCCCCCACCGCCGTAGACGCAAACTGCCGATCTCCCGGCCACGACCTGAGAGACCGTGACCGCCGGGCCAACGAGAGGAAAGCCTCCCGTGCCTGTCAACCGCTCATCGCTCCTTCGCCGCGGCGTCGCCGTGGCAGCCGCACTTCCCCTGCTCACGCTCGCCGCTTGCGGCTACGGGTCCAAGTCCACGGCCGACAACGCCAAGGAGAAGGTCGCCGCAGGTTCGTCGAAGATCGACGGTCTCGGCTCCGTCAAGATCGGCTACTTCGGCAACCTGACCCACGGCACCGCTCTGGTCGCCCGTCAGCAGGGCCTGTTCCAGAAGGAGCTGGGTGCCACCAAGGCGGACTACCAGATCTTCAACGCCGGCCCCTCGGAAATCGAGGCCCTCAACTCGGGCTCCATCGACATCGGTTGGATCGGCCCGTCCCCGGCGATCAACGGTTACGTCAAGTCCGACGGCAAGGGCCTGAAGATCATCGGCGGTTCGGCGTCCGGCGGTGTGAAGCTCGTCGTCAACCCGAAGAAGATCAAGTCCCTGAAGGACGTCAAGGGCAAGAAGATCGCCACCCCGCAGCTCGGCAACACGCAGGACGTGGCGTTCCTCAACTGGATCGCCGACCAGGGCTGGAAGGTCGACGCGAACACCGGCAAGGGCGATGTGTCGGTGATCCGTACCGACAACAAGATCACCCCGGACGCCTACGCGTCCGGTTCCATCGACGGTGCCTGGGTGCCGGAGCCGACCGCGTCCAAGCTGGTCGCGGAGGGCGGCAAGGTGCTGCTCGACGAGGCGTCGCTGTGGCCGGACAAGAAGTTCGTGATCACGAACATCATCGTGCGGCAGGCCTTCCTCAAGGAGCACCCGAAGGCCGTCGAGGCCGTGCTGAAGGCGTCGGTCGAGGCCAACAAGTGGATCAACGCCAACTCCGACAAGGCGAAGGCGGTGGCGAACAAGCAGCTGGAGGCGGACTCGGGCAAGGCGCTCCCGGCGGACGTCCTGGACCCGGCCTGGAAGTCGATCCAGTTCACCGACGACCCGCTGGCCTCCACCCTCAACACCGAGGCGGCGCACGCGGTCAAGGCCGGTCTGCTGGAGAAGCCGGACCTCCAGGGCATCTACGACCTCACGATCCTCAACAAGGTCCTCAAGGCCGAGGGCGAGAACACGGTCGACGACGCCGGTCTCGGCGCCAGCTGACCCCGATGAGTTCCCAGGAGGTGACGACCATGGCAACGACCCTCGCCAAGGCCGAAGAGTCGGTGGAGTACGCCGCTCGCCTTGAGCATGTCTCGAAGTCCTTCGCAGGACCGGGCGGGCAGCAGCTCGTCCTGGACGACATCAGCATCGATGTCGCGCCCGGCGAGTTCGTCACCCTCCTGGGGGCCTCGGGCTGCGGCAAGTCCACTCTGCTGAACCTGGTGGCGGGCCTGGACAAGCCGACCGTCGGCTCCATCGCGACGGACGGGCGCCCGGCCCTGATGTTCCAGGAGCACGCCCTGTTCCCGTGGCTGACCGCGGGCAAGAACATCGAACTCGCCCTCAAACTCAGGGGGGTTGCGAAGGCCGAGCGGCGCGACAAGGCCGAGGAGCTGCTCGAACTCGTCCGGCTGAAGGGCGCGTACGGCAAGCGCGTCCACGAGCTGTCGGGCGGGATGCGCCAGCGCGTGGCGCTGGCCCGGGCGCTCGCCCAGGAGAGCAACCTGCTGCTGATGGACGAGCCGTTCGCGGCCCTCGACGCCATCACGCGGGACGTGCTGCACGACGAGCTGACGCGGATCTGGGCGGAGACGGGCCTGTCCGTCCTCTTCGTCACGCACAACGTGCGCGAGGCGGTACGGCTCGCGCAGCGTGTGATCCTGCTGTCGTCCCGTCCGGGGCGGATCGCACGCGAGTGGGAGGTCGGCATCCCGCAGCCGCGTCGCATCGAGGACGCGCCCGTGGCCGAACTGTCCCTTGAGATCACCGATGTACTGCGTGGGGAGATCCGCCGTCATGGCCAGCACTGAGACGACGCCGGCGCAGGACGCCGGAAGTGTCGAGGCCGGCCTCGACGCGCTGGAGACCACGGCCACCGGCCGTACGCCCTTCAGCCAGACCTTCAAGAACAAGATCCTGCCGCCCATCATCGCCGTCGTCGTGGTGCTGGTGGCCTGGACCCTGCTCTACCCGGTCGTCGACAACCCGTCGAAGCTGCCCTCCCCCGCCGATGTCTGGGGTGAGGTCGAGGACCAGTGGCTCAAGGGGACCCTGCTCTCCTACATCTGGGGCAGCGTCTCCCGGGGTCTGCTCGGCTTCCTGATGGCGCTGGTCATCGGTACGCCCCTGGGCCTGCTGGTGGCGCGGGTGAAGTTCGTGCGGGCGGCGTTCGGCCCGATCCTGTCCGGCCTGCAGTCGCTGCCCTCGGTCGCCTGGGTCGCGCCCGCGGTGATCTGGCTGGGCCTGGACAACTCGGTGATGTTCACGGTGATCCTGCTGGGCGCCGTGCCCTCGATCGCCAACGGTCTGGTGTCCGGCGTCGACCAGGTGCCCCCGCTGTTCCTGCGGGCGGGCCGCACCCTGGGTGCGACGGGGCTGCGCGGCACCTGGCACATCGTGATGCCCGCGGCGCTGCCCGGCTATGTGGCCGGTCTGAAGCAGGGCTGGGCGTTCTCCTGGCGTTCGCTGATGGCCGCCGAGATCATCGCCCAGTCGCCGGACATGGGCATGGGGCTTGGCCAGCTGCTGGAGGTGGGCCGCACCAACAGCAGCATGGCGACCGTTTTCCTCGCCATCCTGCTCATCCTGTTCGTCGGCATAGCGATCGACCTGCTGATCTTCAGCCCGCTGGAGCGATGGGTGCTGCGCAGTCGCGGTCTGCTGGTGAAGAGCTGAACTCCCATGCACACGAAGCCCGTTCTCCTCGTGATAGCCCACGGCAGCCGCGACCCGCGGCACGCCGCGACCGTGCACGCCCTGGTGCGTCGCGTACGGTCGCTGCGGCCGGGTCTGCGCGTGGAGACGGGCTTCCTGGACTTCAACATCCCGTCCGTCCATGGAGTGTTGGAATCCTTGGCGGCGGAGGGCGTCCGTGAAGTCGTGGCCCTCCCCCTCCTGTTGACCCGCGCGTTCCACGCGAAGGCGGACATCCCCGCGGTCCTGCGGGACGCGCCACCGCGGCTGCGGATCAGACAGGCGGAGGTACTGGGTCCCTCCCCCTTGTTGCTCCGGGCCCTCGAACGGCGTTTGTACGAGGCCGGGTTGACCCCGGCCGACAAGTCCTCGACCGGGGTCGTGCTGGCGTCGGCGGGGTCCACCGACCCGGAGGCGATCGCGGTGATCGCAGATATCGCGCGGGAGTGGCGGCACACCGGTTGGTGCGCCGTGCGACCCGCGTTCGCCTCCGCGTCCCTGCCCCGTACCGAGGACGCGGTACGGGAGTTGAGGGAACTGGGCTGCAAGCACGTCGCCGTCGCCCCGTACGTCCTGGCCCCCGGTTTCCTGCCGGACCGCATCGCGCGGGGCGCGGCGGAGGCGGATGTGCTCGCCGAGGTGCTGGGTCCGGCACCGGAGGTGGCGCGGTTGCTGCTGGAGCGGTACGACGCGGCGCGGACGCCGGTGCTGGCGGCTGTCGGCGCCTAGGCGAGCAGCGCCAGGAGGTACTCCTCCAGGCGCCCGGTGAGAACGGCCGGTGTCAGGTCGGTCCGGCCGAGTTCCCGCCAGGGGACGGCGACCTTCTCCGCGTCCGGTGCGAAGGCCAGGGCGTCCAGGAGGCGCCAGTACAGGTGGGCTTCGCGGTCGTCGTCGAGGGTTCCGCCGGCCGCGCGGTAGTGGTCGGCCAGTCGCAGGCCGACGGGCACGCCGTGCAGCAGGGCGAGGGCGGTCGAGCAGTGGGCCACGTCCAGGTCGGCCGGTCCCCAGGACGTCTCCACCCAGTCCACGACACCCGTGACGGCCAGGTCGGCGCCCTGTCCCGTGAAGAGAACGTTTCCTGGGTGGAAGTCACGGTGCAGGAAAACCGACCGGTGGGCGGGGGCGGGACGCCCGATCACGTCCACCGCCCGCCGCCACAGCCCGGGCCGCGCGGTGTCCTCGGGGACCCGGACCCGCTCGGGGCTCGTCCACGCCTGGTACGGGCGCGGCCGGTCGGCCTCCGCCACCCGCAGCGTGTGGATGGCGACCAGCTGCCGGGCCAGCAGTTCGCTCTTCCGCTCGATGTCCTCCTCGTCCAGGCGCACGCTCCCCGACAGCAGCGACATCGCCAGCGACGGATGGTCGCAGTGCTCCCCCGCCGCGTCGACGGCGTGCAGCCGGGCCGCCGGCACGGTCGTGTCGGCGAGCAGGCGCAGGATGTCCGCCTCGCGCGTGAGCAGCCCCGACGCGTGCTTCAGAAAGAAGGGTTGGACGAAGGAGCGCAGTACGAGGGTGTACGGCTCACCCGACGCGCCCTCGATGTCGAGGCGCCGCATGCTCGACGTCCAGCCGCCCCGCAACGCGCTCACCGCTCGGATGCGGTCGCCGGGGCGCAGGCTCTTCTCCACCCACAGACGGGTGTGGGACCAGTCCTCAGCCATGGTCATGCGGACGAGCCTACTGATCTACCGATCGCGGCACAGCTCGTCGCCGAGCGAGGTGCGCGCGTACCGGACGATCCGTCCGCTCCGGGTGCGGCTCAGCAACCCCGCGTCGTAGAGAACCGCCAGATGCTGGCTGACGGCGCCCGGAGTGACTTCCAGACGGTGCGCGAGTTCGGTCGTGGAGGCCGGTTGTGCCAGCAGGAGGAGCAGACGGGCCCTGGGGCGGCCGAGGAGGCGGGCCAGGGCGGTGTCGGTGACCGGGGGCGGTGTCTCGGAGAGGGTGGCGCGGCCGTAGGCCGGGTACATCAGCGTCGGCGGGCGTGAGGGGTCGATCAGGGGCTGGGCGCCCTTCGCGAACATGGTCGGCAGCAGGACCAGGCCGCGTCCGGCGATGCTCGTGTCGGTCCAGGAGGTCTGCAGCACGAAGTCCCGCGTGGACAGCAGGAGTTGGCCGTCGGTCCAGGCGAGCCGGTCGTCGAGCCCCGCGAACAGCGCGCCCGCGCCCTGTTCCGCCAACACCCGTGCCCGGTGGGCGAGATCGGCCTCCAGGATGCTCTGCACCCGCGGCCACCAGGCCTCGGCGAGGCAGGTGTGCCAGTAGGCGTCGAGGGCGTCGGTGAGACGGGCGAGGAACGCGACGGGGTCGGTCAGACCGTCGGAGACGACCGGCGGCAGAGAGCCTCCGTCCCCGGTCCGGTACGTGGCGTGGAAATCGGTGACGACGACGTCCGGCGGGGTCTGCCGCAGCGTGTCCAGCTCGTCGGTGAAGGCGGGGCGGGCGCGTGCGGGGCGCGGGGTGAGGAAGTCCGGCACCCAGAACCACGGGGCGGACAGGGCGGTGAGCACCTCGGCGTCGAGGGCGGCCAGGCGGGGGCGGATACGGCGCAGCCACGGGCGGTGGTGCGGATAGCGGGCGGGGTCGTGCAGACAGCGCAGCGAGAACACCGTCTCCTGGAGCGGCGAGTAGGCGAAGGAGGTGGTGGCCAGGTCGCCCACCGCGAAGCGGAACTCGATCGTGCGGCTCTCGTCCATTGAGTCCCACGCTAAATCATTGTCCGAGCCGGGCCGTCGGCGGCTTCGCTGTACGCATGACCACGACACCCGTCTCGCCCGCGTCCGACCGGGACGGTGGAGGTACCGGCGCCACACGCGCCGCCGGCCTCCTCCCCACCGACCCCGCCCTGCGCCGCGCCACGGTGCTGACGATCCTCAACTCCCTGGGAAACGGTCTCTACTTCCCCCTCGGCGTCCTGTACTTCACCCGCATTGTCGGCCTCGACGCGACCGCCGTCGGCCTCGGACTGACGGTGGCGGGGCTGGTCGGCGTGGCGGCCGGGGTGCCCGCCGGGCGGGCCGCGGACCGGTGGGGCGCCCGGCAGGTGGGGGCGCTGCTGTGGGCCGGCACGGGGATGGCCACGGCGGGCTACGTGTTCGTCCACTCCTACGCCGGTTTCCTCGCCGCGGTCGTCTGCGGGACCGGGTTGCAGATGGCGAGCCGCGGGGTGCAGGGCGCCGTGTACGCCGATGTGCTGCCGGCGGCATCGCGGGTGGAGGCGCGGGCGTATCTGCGGATGGTGACGAACGTCGGGATGGGCGTGGGCGGCGCGTTCGGGGCGGTCGCACTCCAACTCGACACGCGCGGAGCCTATGTGACGGTGATTCTGGTCAACGCCTTGTCGTTCCTGGCGCCCGCCCTGTTGCTGCGCCGGCTGCCGCTCGCGCCGCACGCGCGGGAGCGGATCGCGGCCGACGCACCGGTGACCGACCGATGGCGGGCGGTGCGGGACCTGCCGTACCTCGCGGTGACCGTCCTCAACGCGGTGCTGGTCGTCCAGTACACGCTGTCCGACGTCGGCCTGCCCCTCTGGATCGTGGAGCGCACCGAGGCACCGCGCTGGACGGCGGCCCTGCTGATGATCGTGAACTGCGTGCTGGTGGCCCTGCTCCAGGTACGGGTCGCCCGCCGCGCTTCCCGAGTCCCCGGCGCGGTGAGGGCGATGAGCTGGTCCGGCCTCCTGCTCGCGGCGGCCTGCGCGGTGTACGCCGTCTCGGCCGGCCTCTCCCCCGTCTGGGCGGTGCTCGCGCTGACGGTCGGCGCGGTGGTGCAGGTCTTCGCCGAGGTGTTCTCGGCCGCGGGCGGCTGGACCCTTGGCTACGAACTCGCCGACGCCCGCGCCCACGGCGTCTACCAGGGCGTGTTCGGCGCGGGTTTCTCGGCCGGGATGATGGCGGGCCCGGCCCTGGTCACGGTGACCGCGATCCAGCACGGCCGGGTCGGCTGGGCCGTGCTCGGCGTGCTGTTCGCAGCCGCGGGCCTCGCGATCCGTCCCGCCGTGCGCTGGGCACGGCGGGACGGGGAGTGGCGGGGCGAGGCGACGGCCTGAGTGCGGCCGGCAGGACTTCACACTCGGGGCTGCGCTCTCAGGACGGCCCTCGCAGGACGTCACTCTCGGGACTGTTCTCTCAGGAAGTGTTCTCTCAGGACTTCGTCGTCGCCGTCACCGTGGCCGTGGGCCCGGTGCCCGCCGCCGTCACCGCCGCGACGGTCACCGTGTACGACGTACCGGGCTTCAGACCACCGATGACCCGGAACATGCCCTTGGCCGAGGGCTGGGTGACCAGGACGTCCCGGCCGGTGACGTCGATCGGGGTGCGGCCGTCGGAGACGGTCACCCGGTAGCCGACGATCTTCGCGTCCCCGGTCGCGGTGGGCGGGGTCCAGGCGAGGGTGGCCGCCGTGGACGCCGCGCGCAGCTTGGGGGCGGTGGGCGCGGCGGGCAGGGCGGTCGCCGCCGTGGGGGTCAGCGGCAGCGAGGCGAGGGACGCGGCGCTGGTGCCGTGCGCGTTGCTCGCGGTGACCGTCACGGTGAACGGCCCGCCGGACGAGGGCAGTCCACCGATCCGGACCAGGGCCGACCGCTTGAACTCGGCGGCGGATACGCCCTGTTGGCCGACCAGCTTGCCCGCCGTGTCGTACGCCCGTGCCGTGTACGACGTCACCGGCGAACCACCGTCCGCGAAGGTCGGGTTGAAGGTCACGTACAACGCGTCCGCGCCCGCCGTGCTGGTGCCGACGCGCGAGGGCGCCTCGGGCACGGACACGGCGCCGACACGTCGGTCGAGCAGACCGCGGTAGGCGGGCTCCAGTCCGGCGTTGTTCAGCACGTCCGACGGTACGTCGGACAGGGCGGTCATGATCCGGTTCCCGGTCGTCACCAGCCCCTTGTCGTCGCCGTCGGCCGTGCCCTCCTCCCACCAGTTGTCCTTGACAAGGGTCGGGTCGTTGTTGCCGAGGTCGTCGCGGTAGTCGGTGTGCCGGGAGGCGACGTTGGCATAGGAAGCGTTGTAGAGGACGTTTCCCTGGACGGTCTCGTAGGTGCAGCCGTTGTCGGTGTAGACGTTCTTGCCCAGGCCCCACTGGTCGTGGATGACGTTTCCGGTGACTTTCTCTCCGTCGGTCATGGAGGTGCCGGTCAACCCCTGGGTGTAGATGCCACCGCCGTCGTCGAGACCCTGCATGTAGTCGAAGATCAGGTTGTCGCGGACGGTGTTGTCATGGCTCGGGTTCGGGGTGGCCGCGTCCCTGATCTTGTCGGGCCAGCCGCCCCAGCCCATCGAGACGGCGGAGTAGCCGACGTGGTCGATCTGGTTGTGGGCGAGGGTGTTGCCCTGGGTGTATCCGTTGAGGATGGCGACACCGCCGTGGTACTCGCGCGGCAGGCCGTAGAGGTGATTGTCCGTCACCTGGACGCCGGAGGCCGGGGTTTCGCCGTCCACTGTGCCGATCTCCAGCCCGTTGCCGGAGATGTCGGTGAAGACGCTGCCGCTCACGGACGAGTCCTTGCTCCCTGTTCCCAGGTCCAGCCCGGACGCGCCGAGATGGGCGAAGACGTCGTCGGCGAACCGGATGTGCTGCCCGTAGGCGAATGACACGTTGCCGGGCATCTTCGTCCAGGACGCGAACGGGCACGTCCCGCCCTCGACGTACTGGCACAGGCCCTGCGTGGCCCAGCCCGTCGCGCCGGTGATGGTGTAGCCGGCCTGGATCTCGGAGAAGCCCTCGGGCTGCGAGGGCGTCAGCCAGGTCGCATAACTGAACTGGATGCCGCGGAAGGCGATGTCGTGCACGGGCGCCTCCGCCGTGCCCCGCCCGTCGACCAACTTCTCGGCCGCCGCGGCCTCGACATCTGCGCGGGCGAGGTCCTCGCCCTTGCGCGGCAGGTAGTAAACGGTTCGCGCACTCTTGTCGAGGTACCACTCACCGGGCTGGTCGAGGAGTTCGTAAGCGTTCTCGACGTAGGACGCCTTCCCGCTGTTGGTGAGATGTCCCGGGCCGACCATGCTGACCGTACGGCCGGGGATGTCCGGGAACTCGACCCGCTTGTTGGAGTTGTCCCAGCAGGGCTGGGCCATGGTGATCGTGGTGCCCTCGGCGGAGGCGATGCGGCAGCGCGGCTCGGTCCACTGACCGAGGCCGTTGCGCTCGACGTTCCAGAGGGCCTCGCCGCTGGTGTAGACGAACTCGGCGTCGGAGGGGTGCTTCCAGTGGGCGATGGTGTCCGAGGAGGCGGTGTAGCCGGTGGCCGTCTGGGTGAGCGTGACCGGTACGGCCCCGCGAGCCCGCTGGGCGCGCACTCCGTCGACGTACAACTGCCGTGTGTCGCTGAGCCCTTGGGGTGCGGGCGCGGACCACAGTCCCTTGCGGCCCGGGACCTGGTGCCAGCCGACGACCTGGCGGCCGCCGCTGACGACGGTGGCGCCGGTGCCCTGCCAGATCACCTGGTGGCCGCCCGTGCCGGAGTCGCGGGCGTCGAGGACGAGCGGGCCCGACTGGCGGTAGGTGCCGGAGGCGAGGTGGACCGTGAGGTCGGACTTCAGGTCGGCGGCCCGGACGCGGACCAGGTCGCGGGCTCGCTGCAGGGTGCGGACGGGATGGCGTGCGCTGCCGTCGGCGTGGTCGTCGCCGGCGGGTGAGACATAGAGGTCGGAGGTCGCGGCCTGGGCCGGGGCCGCAAGGCCCGGGACGCCGAGGGCCAGTACGGCGGTGACGAGGGTGACCAGGGCGGCTCTTCGGTGCGTGGGCATGTACCCCTCCCGTGGGATCAGCCTGTACCCAACGCCGGGAAAGGTAGGAGCAATTGGGTGCCCCAGTCAATGAACGGGACGGAAATCGTCGTAACTCTGCACTCCCCCATAAGGATTCATCGGATCAGTCAAAGCGAAGGATTCCCGTGCGGGTGCGCTTCAGCTCGAAGAGGTCCGGGTCGGTGGCCACCACCCGGAAGCTGTCGAAGAGTTCGGCCGCGCGAGCACCCCGGGGAATCGCCCGCAGCACGGGCCCGAACCACACCGTGCCCTCCACATGAAGGGTGGGCGTGCCCACATGGCCGCCCGACTCGGGCTCGGCACCGGCCTCGTGGCTGCGGCGGACCGCCTCGTCGTACGACGGGTCGTGCGCGGCGGTGGCCAGGTCGGCCGCCAGGCCCAGTTCGGCGAGGGACTCGGCGACCACGGTGTCGAAGTCCTCGGTCTTCCGCTCGTGGATGCGGGTGCCGAAGGCCGTGTACAGATCGCGCAGCACCTTCTCCCCGTGCCGCTCCGCGGCCGCGACGGCGACCCGCACCGGGCCGATCGACCTGTCCACCAAGTCCCGGTACCAGTCGGGGAGTTCGTTGCCGAGGTTGTGCAGATGGAGGCTCATGGCGTGGAAACGGAGGTCGAGCGGGCGGGCGCGCTCGACCTCCAGCAACCAGCGGGAGGTGATCCAGGCGAAGGGACAGGCGGGGTCGAACCAGAAGTCGACACGGGTGGGTGCGGTGTTCGTCATGCGAACGACGCTAGTCGCGATGCGGTACAAGGTCGCGGCCCAATGGTGCAGTGTTCTACTGGCCCATTTTCGGGTCCCGTCCGCTGGAGGCGAGCGCTCGGTCGAACACGGGCGCGTCCTCCGGCACCGGCACGGGGTCGGCGAAGCCGTCGTACTGGCGGTAGAGGTCGCCGTGCCGGTCGACCACGTGGAGGACGAAGCGGGCCGCGTCGTCGGAGACCCGGAAGGCCTGACCGGTGGCGGTGGCCACGTCCCAGCCGTGCACGGCCATCTCCTTGATGACCATGGAGGCGATGTCGAGGGCCGGCACCTTCGCCATGCCGAGGTCGACCTCGCCCTCCCACACCGCGGGGTCGGCCCAGGCGGCGACGGCGCGGTCCAGCTGGGCGGCGTAGGCCGCGGGCCAGTCCGGGTCGGCGGTGAAGTCGCGGGAGGTCAGCTCCTCGGGGAGCTGCTTGCGCAGGGCGCGGTGCTCCAGGCCGTGGGAGGTGTAGAGGACCCAGTGGTTGACGAGGGCGCGGACGTCCCAGTCGGTGCAGTGGGTGGGCTCGCCGAGCCGTGCCGCCGGGACGCCACGCGCTACGCGGGCCGCCTCGGCGGCACACTCGGTCATGTACGTGTGCAGGTGCTTGGGGTCGTCGTACGTCATGCACCCCACGCTAGGAAGAGCCCGCTCAGGACTCTTGAACAAACGCGACAGCCTCGTCGGCCAGGCGGATCAGCTCCTCGATCGGCATCGAGCCCGGTGCCCGGCGCTCACGGGCGAAGGTGTTGGAGAGGTGCTGCAGCAGGTCGTTGAGCGGGGTCGGCACGCCGTGCAGGCGGCCGAGCAGCGCGATCTCGCCGTTGAGGTAGTCGGCCTCGATGGTGCCGGTGGCGCGGGTGAGGGACTGCCACGAGGAGCCGCCGCCGCGCGGGGCGCCGTCGAGGGGCACCAGGTCGACCTTGTGGCCGCGGAGCGCCTGCTGCTCCTCGACGCTCGCGTACCGGATCCCGGCGGCGTCGAGCACGGCCTCGCCCTCGGCCCGCACGCGTGCGCGCAGCGCGGCGCGGCCCTCCTGTCCCTCGTCCTGCCCGGCCAACGACTGGAGGGCGTTGGTGAGGTTGGTCAGCAGCTTGGCGTACTGCCAGCGCGTCACGTCCTCCACGACCGGCGCCTCGAGGAACCCTGTCTTCTCCAGGTCGGCGGCGACCAGCCGGGCGGTCTCGTCGGTTCCGTGCGGGTATCGGCCCAGGTGCAGCATGCCGGTGAGCGGGGCGCCGCCGGCGGAGACCTCACCCGGCTGGAGGTGGGTGGCCGGGAGCCAGACGCAGACGCCGTACACGTGCCGGAAGACACGCAGGGCAAGGCGCTGGCCCTCCACCCCGTTCTGCGCGCAGAACAGGGGCAGCCGCTCGGCCGCCGTGCCGCCGCCCGCGACCGGTGCCGGGCCCCAGGTCTGCAGGACGGCCACCGTGTCCTGCGTCTTGACGGCGAGGACGAGCACGTCGTCGGGGCGCAGCTCGCCGAGGCCGGCCGGGCCGTCGACGGTCGGGAGGTGGTACGTGTACGAGCCGTCCGGCACCCGCAGCCGCAGCCCGCCGTCCCGCAGCGCCTCGTGGTGCGCGCCCCGCGCGATCAGAACGACCTCGTGCCCGGCCCCCGCGAGACGCCCGCCGATCGCACCGCCGACGGCGCCCGCTCCGATGATGATGTAGCGCATGGGAAGAGCCTCGCACAGGCGTGTGTACAGGGCATGAAGCACGGGGTTGACCTTGCCCCTGGGGCAGGGTCGAGCGTCCTGGACATGGACAGCATGGACAGCTATCTGAAGCAGACGCCGTACAGCGATCCGGGAGACCTGGACACGAGTCGGCTGCCGCATGACCCCGGTGAACTCGCCCATCTGGTGAGGGGGTTGATCATCCACCGGGCGGAGGGCGAGCGTCTCGGCCACGAGATCCCGCGGGAGCGGCTGCACCACGACGCGGAGTCTCGGTACGTCGGTGAGATCCTGCGGATCCTGCGCGAGCGCTCGGACAGGGTTTTCGGCGAACCCCGGGCGTACGGAGAGCGGTTCGTCGGGACGTGCCGGGACTTCGCCCTGCTGCACGTGGCCCTGCTGCGGGCGACGGGCACCGCGGCCCGGGTGCGCGGGGGCTTCGGCACGTACTTCGTCGACGGCTTCCACGAGGATCACTGGATCACCGAGTACCGCCGCCCGGACGGGAGTTGGGGCCTGATGGACCCTCAGATCCTGCATCCCGGGTACGACCCGGACTTCGATCCGCTGGATGTGCCGCGGGACCGGTTCGTCGTGGCCGGCGAGGCATGGCGGGCCGTCCGGAAGGGGACGGCCGATCCCGCGACCTTCGGGCTCTCGTGGGACGAGAGTCTGCGGGGCGACTGGTTCGTCCGCCACAGCCTCGTCCTCGACCTGGCCTGCCGCAACGGTGTGGAGACCCTTCCGTGGGACGGCTGGCTCCCGCTGGCCGGCGTCGAGGAGCCGGGGACACCCTCGGCCGACGACCTCGCCCTCCTCGACGCGGTGGCCGCCGCCTCCGAGGAAGAGGCCGGCCGCCTCTCCTCGGACCCTCGTCTGGCCGCGCCGCGCGAGATCCTCTCGCTGGCCCCCTACCTGGGCCTCCGCACCGTCACTCTGCCGTGAGCTCCACCAGTTTCGTCGCGGTGTTCCAGTTCCGGGTCGTCGCGATCAACCCCTTGTTGATGCGCGGCTTGGCGAGGTGCACGGCGAGCTTGGACCGGCCGAGGCCGTCCGGGGCGTAGAGGTAGAGCGCACGGTCGCCGAGCCTGAACTCCTCCGGGAGATAGGCCTGTTGGTCGATCTCCTCGAACCTGTCGGCATCGACCGGGCCGGAGAAGTAGGTGACGTGGAGCTGCTTGGCCTCCAGCTCGGCGGCCGGGAAGGGGCAGGCCTCGACGATCGCCCGCAGATAGGCGTGGTCGCGCACGATCACGTCCACCGAGAAGCCGAACCGTTTCTCGATCGCCTGGGCGAGCTCGTCGGCCAGGGACTCCGCGTCGCCGTGGCCGGACGCGAAGACGGCCTGGCCGCTCTGGAGGTGGGTGCGTACAGAGTCGTGGCCGAGGCCCTCCATCAGCTGCCGCAGCTCGGCCATCGGCACCTTCTTCTTGCCGCCCACGTTGATCCCACGCAGCAGCGCCGCATACGTCGTCGTCATGGCGCACACCATAGAGCGGCCGTCGTGCCCCGTGGGGGTGGGCACGACGGCCGGGTCCGCGTGGCGCGGCTGCGCGAAACTCTCGCCGACCGGCCGGGCCGGAGGCAACGGCTACACGCAGCTGTTACTTACTCAACAAGGTTTCGTCATCACAAAGAGGAGCGAGGCCGACGGACCGGACACCCCGATCATTACCGCCGAGTAGCCCGGATAGATGTAAGGGGCCTCGGTCCTCCCCAACGGTGAGGCGGCCGGGTCCGTGGGGATGAGTCCGGGCCACGGCACTTCACCGGGGAGCACGACGAGACGGTCTTATCGCGGCCATACCTTCGAAGCGGAAGGTGGCGGCAGGGGGCTGTCACCGCATACAAGGGGGCAGGCCCGTCATGGGGAACGGAGAAACGCGGGTGCGGGGCATGGCCGCCCGGGCCGGCGGCTGGAGTGCCCGGCACCGATGGGCTGCCGTCGGTATCTGGGTGCTGTTCGTCGTCCTGGCGATGGGGATCGGTTCGGCGGCCGGCCGGGTCGACCTCAAGGACAGCGACCAGCTCAACGGCGAGACGCACACCGCCGCCAAGATCATCGATGACGCGGGGATCAAGGAACCGGCGAGCGAGACGGTCCTGATCCAGGCGAAGGACGGCCGGCTCAAGGCCACGGACGCCGAGTTCCGGGCGGCCGTCGGGGCGGTCGTCAAGGCGGTCGACGGGACCGGCAAGGTCACGGACGTGAAGTCGCCGTACACCACGGACACGATCTCCAAGGACGGGCGCAGCGCTCTGGTGCAGTTCGACATGCGTGGCGACGCCGAGACCGCGGGCGACCGTGTGGCGCCCGTGCTGAAGGCCGTCGCCGGGGTGCAGAAGGACCACGGGACGCTGCGGATCGAGGAGATCGGCAGCGCCAGCATGCAGAAGACCTTCGACGACGCGTTCGGGGACGACTTCCAGAAGGCCGAGCTCTCCGCGGTGCCGGTGGCTCTCGGCATTCTGCTGATCGCCTTCGGCGCGCTGGTGGCCGCGCTGCTTCCGGTCGCGCTGGCGATCACCGCGATCATGGCGACGATGGGTCTGATCGGCATCGTCAGCCATGTCCAGCCGATGACCGACACCGCCAACTCCGTGATGCTGCTGGTCGGTCTGGCCGTCGGCGTCGACTACTGCCTGTTCTATCTGCGCCGCGAGCGCGAGGAGCGGGCCGCCGGCCGTGACGGCCAGACGGCGCTGCGGATCGCCGCCGCCACCAGTGGCCGGGCGATCATCGTCTCCGGCATCACGGTGTGCGTGGCGATGGCGGGCATGCTCTTCACCGGGCTCGCCACCTTCGAGGGCATGGGCCTGGCCTCGCTGATGGTCGTCGCCGTCGCCATGGTCGGCTCGGTGACCGTCCTGCCGGCTCTTCTCTCGCTGCTGGGCGAGCGGGTCGAGAAGGGCCGTGTCCCCTTCCTGGCCAAGGCCATGGAACGCCGTGCCGCCCGCACGGGCGGGGAGAGCCGGTTCTGGACGGCCGTTCTGCGCGGGGTGCTCGCCAGGCCGCTGCTGTCGGTGGTCGTGGCGGCCGGCGCCCTGCTCGCCGTCGCCGCTCCCGCGGTCGGCATGAAGACCCAGAACCTCACGCTGGACCAGGAGTTCGGGAACTCGCTGCCGATCGTGCAGACGTACAACCGCGTCAACGACGCCTTCCCGGGCGGCTCGGAGCCGGCCGAGGTCGTCGTCAAGGCGAAGGACATCAACGCCCCGGAGGTGAAGTCCGCCCTCGCCGACTTCAAGGCACGGGCGGTCAGTTCGGGCGCCTCGCGCGGCCCGGTCCAGATCACGCTGCACGACGCGCAGAACATCGCCTACGTGTACGTCCCCCTGGTCGGCGGTTCCGATCTGGACAAGGCCGGTGCCAGCCTGGAGAAGCTGCGTGACGAGGTGCGCCCCGCAACCCTGGGCACGGTGGACGGCGTTCAGGCGCCGATCACCGGACAGGTCGCCGGTTCGCACGACTTCAACGCCCAGCTCGGCGGCGCGGTCGTCCCGGTCTTCGCCTTCGTCGTGGTCTTCGCCTTCGCGCTGATGCTGCTGTCGTTCCGCTCGCTGACCATCGCGATCACGTCGATCGTGCTCAACCTCCTTTCCGTGGGCGCCGCTTACGGCATCCTCGTCGCCGTCTTCCAGCACGGCTGGGGGGCCTCGCTGGTGGGCGCGGAGGGTGTCGGCGCGATCATCACCTGGCTGCCACTGTTCCTGTTCGTGATCCTGTTCGGGCTGAGCATGGACTACCACGTGTTCGTGGTCTCGCGGATCCGGGAGGCGCGGCTGCGCGGCCGTACGACGAGGGACGCGATCCAGCACGGTGTGGTCACCACGGCCGGTGTGGTCACCAGCGCCGCGGTCATCATGGTCGCCGTGTTCGCGATCTTCGGCACGCTGTCCATGCAGTCCATGAAGCAGATGGGCGTGGGCCTGGCGGCCGCGGTCCTCATCGACGCGACGATCATCCGGGGCGTGCTGCTCCCGGCGGTCATGGCACTGCTCGGCGAGCGCAACTGGTACCTGCCGACGTGGCTGAACCGGCTGCCCGACCTCACCCACGACGAGGCGCCGGAGGCCGTGGTGGCGTCGGCTCCGGAGCAGGGTGAGCGACTGAGGGTCTGAACCCTCCTACGACAGAGGGTCCGAACCCTCCTGTGACGAGGGCCCGTTGGTCTCCCGGGGGAACCAACGGGCCCTCGATCATGCGCGCTCGCGGTCGAGTTCGGCCTCGATGAGGTCGGCCGCCCGTTGCGCACCGCCCTCTTGGGCCATCTCGGTCCGGATCGCCTTGAGACGGCGGGCGACCCCGCGTACGTCACCCGGTGGCTACGCGCGACCAGCTCGCGGATGACCTCGATGCTGGGGTTCACATGGCCGTGCGCGGCGATGGAGAACAGGGCGATGTGGGCACGGGCCGTACGGGAGCGACTGGTCATGCCGGCGACCGCAGGCGAGACGAGACGTCTCGTGCGATGTGTTTACGACAGCACCGCGTGCAGCCGCAGCCACCTCCCCGGCGGCACCTCGCCCACCAGGACGTGCGGATCCAGCCCCGCCGCCCGGAACGCGGCGTCCACGCGCCGCCTCGGGTGGGCCCGCCGCAGCGAGGCGTACAGCGAGCCGCCGACGCCCGAGAAGCCGAGCTCGACCAGGTGGCGCCAGCTGTGGTGGGCGGCGGGGGCGAGCAGCGGGGTGCGGCGGCGCTCGATGCGGATGACACCGGCGTCCACGCGCGGTACCGGCCGGAAACGGGTCCGGGCGACCCGCCCGACCAGCCGCCAGTCGTGGCGGGGCCAGCTGAGGACGGTGAGCAGGGTCCAACTGCCGTAGTCGCCGGTGCGTTTGCGGGCGTACTCGAGCTGGGTGAGGAGCGTGGCGTCGGTGAGGGCGGGGGCCCGCAGACACCAGTCGACGATGGCGGCGGTGCGGGAGAAGGGCACGTTCCCGGCGACGGAGAAGGGGGTGCGCGGGGGCTTGGCGGCGAGGAAGTCTCCGCTGACGACGGTGACTTGGGGTGTGGCGGAGAAGCGGTCACGCAGGAGGGGGACGAGGCGTCGGTCGATCTCGTACGCGCGCAGCTCCCGGCAACGGGGAGCGAGCGGCTCGGTCAACGCGCCTTTTCCCGCTCCCACTTCGAGGAGAAGGGGCGACTGCTCGCCGTGCGGGACGGCGAGGCGGGCGAGCTGTTCGGCCGTGGCGCGGTCGGCGAGGAAGTTCTGCGAGAGCGCGCGGGAGTTTCGGGTGGGGCGGGCCATGGCCTGCGGTCCTTGTCTTCCGGAGAGAGGGAGAAGGGCAGCCGAAGGCCCTGACCGGAAGGCAGAAGGAAGAAGAGTGGCTCGCGCGACGCTCAGCGGGCGCGGCTCAGCGGATGCGACTCCCCGGACCGGTCAGGGCACCGGGGCCTCGACGCATCCGGACGGAGTGCGTGACGCCCCGGCCGAGACCGGAGTTGATGATCGCGTTGCAAGCTGCCACGGACGGCACGCTAGGCGGACGGCCACCCGCCGGGCAACGGAATTTCAGCGCTGGTAGCGGGCGAGCACCAGGTTGCCGTCCTTCTCCAGGCGGTGGCGCAGCTCGTCGAGCCCGATGGCCCCGCTGTAGTACTCCTGGAAGGCGGGGGTGGCGACCTTGTCCTTCCACTCGGGGTAGCCGCGGACGGACTGCGCGGGCGCCGAGCGCAGGTGGGCGGCGAGGGCGGTGCCGGTGGCCCAGCCGTTCTTGGCCGTGTGGAGGGCCGGATCCTTGAGCGCCTGGGTGCCGGTGGGCAGCATCCAGTCGCCGAGCGCCAGCCGCACCATGTTCCTGGGCCGCAACAGGAAGTCGATGAACGCGGCGGCCTCCTTCTTGTGCTCGCTGTCCTGGGCGACGGAGAGCGTCTGCGGGCTGACGCCCTGGGTCGGTCCGTCGGCGCCGGCGGGCGCGGGCAGCACCTGCCAGTCGAAGCCCTTCGGGGCCTGCTGCGCGATCTGCTGGCGGTAGGAGAAGCCGAGCGGCACCATCGCGTACGTGCCGCCGAAGAAGCCGGGCAGGGTGTCCGAGCCGCCGCTGCCGAGCGTGGTGGGCGAGGCGCTGCGGTCGGTGTTCGCCTGGTCGTGGATGGTGCGGGGCACCACCTGGTCGGCCGCCTCGAAGCGCACCGTGACCTTGCCGTCCGCGCCTCGGTGGAAGAGCTCGCCGCCGGTCGAGAGGGAGAGGTTGAGGGTCGCGGAGACGGGTTCCTTGAGGGGCCAGGCGATGCCGTACTTGCCGTTGCCGCTCAGCTGCTCGGTGATGTTCCTGAACTCGTGCCAGCTCCAGGGGCGCCGGGCCGTCGGGATGCGCACCCCGGCCCGCTTCAGCCAGGTCGCGTTGGCGATGAGGACGCGTGGCTCCTGGAGGAAGGGCACGCCGTAGATCCCGTCGCCGAAGGTCGCCGTGTCCCAACTGCGCTGCGGGATATCTGATGTGAGGCGGGCGGGCAGCAAGTCTCTCAGGTCGGCGAGGTAGCCGCCGTAGGCGAAGTCCGCGAGGTCGTCGGAGGCGTCGTGGATGATGTCGGGTGCCTCACCGCCCTCGAAGGAGGTGAGGAGCTGGTCGTGGACGCTGTCCCAACTGCCCTGCACATACTCGACCTTGACGTTCGGATGGCCGGCGTTCCACTCCCTCACCAGCTCCTTGTTGGCCTGGACGGACTCCTCCTGCCAGGCCAGGGACTGGAAACGGAGGGTGATCCGGCCGTCTCTCGCGGAGCCGCCGCTCGTGCAGCCGGCGAGCAGCAGGGTCAGGACGAGAAGGCCGATCAGTCTGCCGCGCATCAGTTCTTCACCGCCCCGGTGAGCATGCCGCCGGTGATCCGCCTTTGGACGATCGCGAAGACGACGAGTGAGGGCAGGGTCGCGAGGAAGGCCGCCGCCGCGAGCGGGCCGAGGTCGGCGACGCCCTCCGCGCCGATGAAGTGGGTGAGGACGACCGGCAGGGTCTGTTTCCCGGGCGTCTTCAGCAGGACGAGTGCGAAGAAGAACTCGTTCCACGCGGTGACGAACGCGAAGAGTCCCGTGGCCACGATCCCCGGGGCGAGCAGCGGCGCCACGACCGAGACGAGCGTTCGCGCCCGCCCGGCCCCGTCGACGGCCGCCGCCTCCTCGACCTCGGTCGGCACCGCCCGTACGTATCCCGCGAGCATCCACAGGGCGAACGGCAGCGCCCAGACGACGTACACAAGTGTCAGCCCGGCCAGGGAGTTGATCAGCCGAAGGTTCTTCAGCACCAGGAACAGCGGGATGATCACCAGGACCAGCGGGAACGCCTGGCTGACGATCACCCAGCCGATGGCGGCCCGGGTCAGCGCGGTGCGGCGGCGGGCCATGACGTAGGCGAGCGGCGTCGCGATGACCACGGCGACGATCGCCGCCCCGGCCGCCGCGAGGAGGGAGTTGAGGGCCGCGTGCAGCAGGGGCTGTTCGTCGAAGGCCTGGCGGAAGTTGTCGAGGGTGGGGTGCCGGGGGATCCAGGTGGGATGCAGACTGCCCAGCTCGCGGGGTGTCTTGAAGGCAGTGGAGAGCAGCCAGAGGAACGGGAAGGCGAGGAAGACGAGATACGCGAGCAGGGCCGCGTACTGGCCGGTCCGGGTGGTCGTCCTGGTCCTCATGCCTCGTCGCCTCCCCTGAGCCGGCCCACCAGGAACAGGGCCAGAAGCACCGAGATCACGGCGACCATCACACAGCCCATCGCCGCCGCGTAACCGAACTGGCCGTAGCGGAAAGCCTCTTCGTAGGCGAAGAGCATGGGCAGCCGGGTACGGCCGCCGGGGCCGCCGTTGGTCAACACGTAGACCAGGGCGAAGGAGTTGACGTTCCAGATGAGGTTGAGGGCGGTGATGGCGAGGGCGACCGGTCTCAGGGCGGGCCAGGTGACCGTGCGGAAGCGGCGCCAGGCTCCGGCGCCGTCGACCGCGGCGGCCTCGTGGAGTTCGCGCGGGGTGCTTTGCAGACCGGCGAGGAGGGCGACCGTGGTCTGGGGCATGCCGCCCCAGACGCCCACGACGATCACGGCGGGCAGCGCGGTGCCGAGACCGCTGAGCCAGTCGTGGCCGTCGCCGAGGCCGAGATCGTGCAGGGTCTCGTTGAGGACGCCCGCGTCCGGGTTGTAGACCAGCCGCCACATGATGCCTACGACGACCTCGGGCATCGCCCACGGAATGATCGCGAGCGCACGGGCCAGCCACCGGAGGCGCAGCTCCTGGTTGAGGAGGAGGGCGAGGCCGAGTGCGAGCAGGAACTGCGGCACGGTGACGCCGACCGCCCACACCAGGCCGATCCGGAACGACTCCCAGAACAGCGTGTCGTGCAGCAGATCCTGGAAGTTGAGGCCGCCGATCCACTGGGTGGGCCGGGTACGGCCCGCCTGGGAGTCGGTGAAGGCCAGCAGGATGCCGTAGAGGAGGGGGCCGACGCTCAGGACGAGGATCGGGATCAGGGCGGGCAGGACCAGGAACCAGGCCCCGTGGTCGTCAAGCGCGCCCTCCCGGGCGCGGGCGGTGCGTGGCGTGCGCTGCGTCGACCCTCTTGTCGCGCTCACCAATGCCACGTCATCGGCTCCTTCGCGCGGGTCGGGACGGTGCCGGGCCGGTCGGCCTCCGTCATGGTCGTGAAGGAGGTATGCACCGTCAAGGCAGCGCGCACACGGTCCGACCTGTGCGAATGCGAGACTGGCCGACGGGTGGCGTGAACTCGACGCCGTTCACGGGGGCAACCGAGGCCTACGCGGACAGGGGAGGCGGACGATGGACGAGGCACGGGCGCGGGACGTACTGGCCGCGGCGGGGGTGCTGCCGGGGTCGGCCGGGGACGCGCTGCTCCTCGCCCTCGGCGAGAACGCGGTGTTCGCCGCCGGTGACCTGGTCGTCAAGGTGGGCCGTGGTGCCGAGTTGCTGGATCGGGCGCGGCGGGAGCTGGCCATCGCCGTGTGGCTCGCGCAGGAGGGCGTGCCGGCGGTGCGGGCGGCCCAGGCGAAGCCATTGCTGGTCGAGGGGCATCCGGTGACGGTGTGGCACCGGATGCCGGAGGCCGTGCGGCCGGCCGAGCCGCGGGATTTGGCCGAACTGTTGCGGGTCGTGCACGCGTTGCCCACGCCTGAGTTCGCCTTGCCGCCGCGGGAGTTGCTGGGTGGGGTGGAGCGGTGGCTGCGGCTTGCGGGGGATGCGATCGATCCGGCGGACGCGGCGTATCTGCGGGAGCGGCGGGACGGTTTCGCCGAGGCCGCGGCTGCGCTGACGCCGCGTCTCGCGCCGGGGCCGATCCATGGTGATGCCCTTCCCCGGAATGTGCACGTCGGTCCTGACGGGCCGGTGCTGGTGGATCTGGAGACCTTTTCCTCGGATCTGCGGGAGCACGATCTGGTGGTGATGGCGCTGTCGCGTGACCGGTATGGGATGTCCGACGAGGCCTACGACTCCTTCACCACGGCGTACGGCTGGGACGTACGACAGTGGGAGGGGTGTTCGGTACTGCGGGGTGCCCGCGAGACGGCCAGCTGTGCGTGGGTGGCTCAGCATGCGCCGAGTCATCCGAAGGCGTTGGCCGAGTTCGAGCGGCGGGTGGGGTCGTTGCGGAGCGGGGATGAGTCCGTGCGGTGGTATCCGTTCTGAGCGCCCAAGGGGTGGGGACTTGTTGTCTGTGGGCGGCCGCGGGTTCGTTGTGGCTGGCCGCGCAGTTCCCCGCGCCCCTAGAAGCGGTTCTCCTCGCCCTCTCGGACAGAGCTTGCCGCCCGCCTCAATTCCGTGAGGACCGTGCGGACCGCCCTGCGGGCCGTGCGCTCGGGGCGGTACAGGGCGTCGATGTGGCGTCGTGCCTGGACTCCGCTCAGTGGTCTCAAGGCCAGTGCCGGGTGGGGGCGCACGGTCCAGCGGGGCATCAGGGCGAGGCCGCCGCCCGCTGCCACCAGTTCCGCCACCACCGCGAAATCGTTGACGCGATGGGCCAGGTGGAGATGGCGGCCCGCTGCGGCGGCGATGGCCTCGATGGTGGCCATGACCGGGAAACCCTCGTGGACGGTGATCCAGGGTTCGTCGGCGACGTCTCCCGGGGTTACGCGGCGCTTGGCGGCGAGGGGGTGGGTCGCCGGCATGGCCACGTCCAGCGGTTCGCGTAGGAGCGTTGTCGCCGTGACCGTGTTCGGCCAGGGTGGGGCGTGGTCCAGGCGGTGGGCCAGGACCAGGTCGTACGCGCGGGTCAGGCGGGGGAAGTCGTCCTGGGCCACGTCCTCGTCGGCGAGCGCGAGGGTGGGGGCGTCCGGTGCGGTAAATACCCTGAGGAGGGGTGGGAAGAAGGCCGCGGCCGCGCTGTGGAACGCCGCCACCGACACCTCTCCGTCGGGACGGTCCAGGAACTCCCCCACCGTGTGCCGGGCGCGGGCCAGCGCCGTCTCCACCTCGATGGCCGCGCCCGCCAGCGCCTGGCCGGCGTCCGTGAGCACCAGTCGGCGGCCGTCCCGCTCCGTGAGCGGTACGGGGATCGAGCGCTGCAGCAGTCGCAGTTGCTGGGAGATCGCCGACGGGGTCACCAGCAGCGCCTCGGCGACCGCCGTGACACTGCCCAGTTCGCCGAGTTCCCGCAGGATGCGCAGCTGCCGTTCGTCCATGGCCCCAGTGTAGGAGTACTAAAAGGTTTGTTAAGAAGTTGGTTCTGGGCTTCAGGGTCGTGGTCGGTGCACTGTGGGCGGGTGTCCACAATGCGCCGTACCGATGCGGTACTCCTCCTTGTCGCCGTCGTCTGGGGTTCGAGCTATCTGTCCGCCCAGACGGCCACCTCTGTCCTGCCTGTGCTGCTGGTGCTCTTCGCGCGGTACGCGCTCTCGGCACTCGCCTGTCTCGGGCTCGTCGCCGCCGGTCGCGGGCCGCGTCGGTGGACCCGTGACGAGTTGCGGGCCGGTGTGCCTCTGGGGGTGACGCAGGCCGCGGTGCTGGTCGTGGAGACGTACGGCGTCGCCCACACCAGTGCCGCGAACGCGGGGCTGATCATCAGCCTCACCATCGTGCTCACCCCTCTCCTCGACCGTGGCGGCAGGCACGGCGGGCTGCCTCCCGTCTTCTTCGCCGCCGCCGGTGTGTGCGTCCTGGCCGTCGGGCTGCTGATGTCCGGCAACGGCTTTCACGCCCCGCGCCTCGGCGACCTGCTGATGCTGGGCGCCGCTCTGGTACGGGCGGTGCATGTCGCGCTCGTCGGACGGCTCACGGCGCGGCGGGCCGTCCGGCCGCTGCATCTGACGACCGTGCAGACCCTCGTCGGCACGGTGCTGTTCCTGCCGGCGGGCGTGCTCGGCCTGCCGACGCTCGCCCGGGCCGACGGCGGGACCTGGGCTCAGCTGCTCTATCTCGCCCTGTTCTGCAGTGTGTTCGCCTTTCTCGTCCAGACGTGGGCCGTGCAGCGGACCTCCGCCAGCCGGGCGAGCCTGCTACTGGGCACGGAGCCGGTCTGGGCCGTCGCCGTCGGCATCGCCTTCGGCGGCGAGCACCTCACCCCGCTCACCGGCCTCGGCGCGGCCCTGATGGTCGCCGGCACGTACTGGGGGCAGGCCGTGGAACGGGCCCACCGTGCGGCGGCCCAGCACGAGACCGACGTACAGCACGCATCGGATGTCCGAGGGCGGGCCACGACGCCGACGGTCGTTTGAGCGAACTCGTCGCCGCACCGGCGCCGTACGTCAGAGGCGGCCCGCCCGATGGCTCGTCGGCGTGGTCACCGGCCGCTGCTCCTCAGACCGGCTCGTCCGTCAGCTCCCGTAGTGGCCATGTTCCGTCCACCACGGCGGTCGCGTCTCCCTTGCGACGCAGGAAGCTCTGGAAGTCCGCAGCCCATTCCGCGTACCACTCGATCTGGCGGCGGTGCAGTTCCGCCGGGCCGAGGGCCGCGATCTTGGGGTGACGGGCGGCTATCGCGCAGGCCAGGCCGGCCGCGGCGAGGGCATCGGCCGAGGCGTTGTGGGCGGCGTCGAGGGGGACGCCGTACTCCGTGCAGACCGCTTCGAGGTTGCGCTTGCCGCGGCGGTAGCGGTCGACCCAGCGGTCGATGGTGTACGGGTCGATGACCGGGGCGGGGTCGAGGCCGCCCAGGCGGTCGCGGAGGGACGGGAGTCCGTGGCGGCGCAGTTCGGCGGAGAGCAGGCTCAGGTCGAAGGCGGCGTTGTAGGCGACGACCGGGACGCCTGTCTTCCAGTAGCCGGTGAGGACGTCCGCGATGGCTTCCGCCACCTGGTCGGCGGGGCGGCCCTCGGCGGCCGCGCGCTCGTTGCTGATCCCGTGCACGGCCACCGCGTCCGCCGGGATCTCGACGCCCGGATCCGCCAGCCACTCCCTGTGCCCTATGGCCTGCCCGTCCCTGACTTCGATCACGGCCCCCGTGACGATGCGCGCCTCGCGCGGATCGGTCCCGGTCGTCTCCAGGTCGAAGCCGATCAGCAGCTCCCGGTGCCAGCCCATGGGCGGTCCCCCTTCTTGGTGGTGCTTTCCCCCAGTGGTCTCCACCTTCCCATGGGCCACTGACAATCAGAGGACCGCGTTCCGCTTACCGGCCCCGGATAGTTCAGGACACCGGGCGCGAATCCGCCCAGGCCGTCTCGAACTCCTCGCGGTATGTCGGGAAGAGACCGTTGTCGACCCCCGTATCGGATTCGTCCGGCTTGACCACGCGGTTGTCGTTGCGCAGGACGAGGACCGGCGCCTCCATACCGCGGGACCTGCGCAGATAGGACTGCACGACCGCTATGCCGTCCGAGCCGTCGCCGTCCACGAGGTACGCGGTGAAGCGTGGGGTCTCGTCGTAGACCTGGATCTCGAAGGCGCCCGGGTCGCGCAACCGGGACCGGACCCGGCGCATGTGGAGGATGTTCATCTCGACCGCGCGGCTCAACTCGCCCCGCTTCATGCCGAGTTCGCGCTCGCGGCGCTTGACCGCGCTGGAGGCCGGGTTGAGGAACAGCAGCCGGACCCGGCAGCCGGCCTCGGCGAGGCGGACCAGGCGGCGGCCGGAGAAGTTCTGCACGAGCAGGTTGAGGCCGATGCCGACGGCGTCCAGGCGGCGGGCGCCGCCGAAGATGTCCTCGGCGGGGAACTGGCGCAGCAGCCGCACCCGGTCGGGGTGCACGGCGACCACGTCGGCGTACCGGTCGCCGACCAGGTCCTCCACCGCGTCCACGGGCAGCCGGCGCGAGGACGGCACGTCGCCGCCCGCGGCGAGCACGTCCAGCAGCTTGGCCGAGGCCCGCTCGGCCTGGTTCAGGACGGCCTCGGACAGGGCGCGGTTGCGGGAGACGACATTGCGGGTCACCTCCAGCTCGTCCAGGGCGAGTTCGACGTCGCGGCGGTCGTCGACGTACGGCTCGAAGCAGGGCCAGTGCTGCACCATCAGCTCGCGCAGTTGGGGCAGGGTGAGGAAGCTGAGGACGTTGTCGTCGGCCGGGTCGAGCAAGTAGCCCTTGCGGCGGCTGACTTCGCGCACGGCGACCGCGCGCTGCACCCACTCCTGGCCGGCCGGTCCGGCTGCCGCGATCACCCACTCGTCCCCGTGGACGGGTTCGTAGATGGGACGCAGAACAGCGGCCACGACCGCCCGCAGCCGCTGTTCGACGAGGTTCAGCCAGATGTAGGCCCGGCCGGCTCGCTGAGCGCGCGTACGCACCTCACGCCAGGCGTCGGCGTCCCAGTCCAGCTCCGGCCCGATGGAACTCGTCTCCATGGGCCTCGCCAGGGACACCGTGCCGGGCGGGACGTCTGGGGAGTTCCCCTCGTGACCCTCGTCACCAGGGGGCAACTCCAGCCCTCCCGACCCCACCCGAGCACCGCCTTCCGCTCCCCCGAGCTCTCCCCGTGTCAACGATCAAGGAAGGGTACTCCGGGACCGGTCGGCGATGCAGCCGGATGGACAGGGTCGTTTCTCAACTACGCGGTCGCCAGTGGCCGTTCTGCCAGGCGAGCTCGTCCGGAGTGAGCGGATTCATAGCGGTGACGTCCCTGGGGGCGATCGAGAAGCCCTGCCAGTGGACCGGCATGGGCTGCTGGTCCTCGTCCCGGGGTATGTGGTGGAAGCCCACGTTCATCCAGACGATCGGATGGGTGAGGGTCTGGCCGTTCACCCACTTGTCGACGGTCTTGCCCGCTCCGGCGGGGCAGTTGCCGGTGTTGTTGCTGGCGAACTGCTCGCACTTGTTGTACTCGGTGAAGTACACGTCGTGCTTGGTGAAGCTGCGGCCCGGGTACCTGGTGGTGGGCCCGGGGACGATCTCGTACGAGCGCGCGTGCCCGTCCTTGTTCTTGCCGGTCGCGCTGACCACCCGCCACCAGCGGTAGGTCTTGGCGTCGCCCGCGAGTTCCTTGGTGACCTTGGTGCGGGTGGTCTTGTTGGTCGGCGCCTCCTGGCCGTGCACGGGCGCGCTGACGGCCGAGTCGTACTGCTCGATCTTCGTCTTGGAGGAGCCGTCGAGGCCGAAGTCGAGGCGCCAGAAGACGTTGTGGCTGTGGCTGGTGGCGGAGGCCGTGGCGCCCTTGCCGATCGGCCAGCCGCGGCCGTCGCCGGCGTCGTAGTCGTCGTAGGAGAGGCTTCCGGTGGCGCCGACGTTCATGTTGATCGTGCCGTCGTCCTGGAATCGCCACTCGGTCATGTACTCGTACCAGCCGACCTGGTTGACCGTGTAGACGAGGAGGTCCTTGCCCTGCGCCTGGTAGACCTTGTTCGCGGTGTCGCCCTGCATGCGGTAGGCGTGCCCGCGCGAGCGCGTGGTGGTGCACAGGCCGTTGACGTTCGGGTGGGCCGGGTCCCAGGAATCGGGCACCTTGACGGACTTGATGGTGCCGCCGGGGCACTCGCCGGGCGCCAGGTTCACCAGGCCCTGGGCGAAGCCGAAGCCGGTGAGGTCGTCGTACTCGACGCTGCCGTCGTCGTAGGGGACGTCGATCTGGGCGAGCCGGGCGCTGTTGAGGACCTTGATCGGCTGGGCCTCGCCCTTGGGCTGGTAGGAGACGTCGTCGAGGACGAGCCCGGCCTTGCTGTCGTAGCGCCAGCACATCCGCCAGGTGGTGCCGCTGGAGAGCTTCTGCTCGATCTTGTAATTGGTGCTGCACCCGGCGGCGGCCGCGGCGGCGGTCTTCGGCTGGGCGGCGGCCGGTCCGGCGCCGGTGGTCGCGCCGACGGCGAGCGCGGCCACCGAGAGACCGACGGCCGCACGCGTGCGTGCACGACTCGTTCTGGTGGTGGGCATGACGAAGTGACTCCCTTACCGGAGGAGTAAGCGGGAAAAGTGGATGGAGGGCGGGCTCAGCCGCGCTTCAGCTGGGCGACCTTGCGGGCGCTGAGGTCGACGATGATCGACCGCGCGTCGATCCAGGGGCCGTTCTTCACCTTCGGGAACAGCCGCACGCACCGGTGTTCGCCGCACTTGTCGAGTACGGCGGGCTGGGCGCCCGGAGTGGCCCGGTAGACCGCGCCGTTCAGCAGCAGCTGGTCCGGGGAGGTGAGCTCCCTGCCGGTCGCGTCCTTGTAGTCGGCCTTCAGGCCCGCGCCGAGCGGGTCGGCGATCAGCAGCGCGGCCGCCTCGGCGTTCTCGGCACGGCTCAGCGGCGGCTGCACGCCGTGCTGGACGCCGGTCTCCTCGACCTTGCCGGTGTCGAGGTTGACGGTCCTGGTGACGAAGGTGTCGTTCTTGTAGTCGTAGAACGTCACATCGGCGCGCCGCGGCGGGTTCGGGTCGTCCGTCTCGTCGTTCTCCGGGTCGGCGAGATCGACGGTCAGGCGCTGCGGACCGCGCTTCCCGTCCACGTTCTCGGCGGAGGTGAGCAGCTGCCGGTTGGCGGCGATCTGCTCGGCCCGCTTCGTCTCGTCGTCGGTGAGCGGGTCGGTGCCCTTGCCCTTGTCGCCGTCGGCGGGCGCCGACTCGACGACGCCCGGCCGGGCGGCCCCGGCCTGGCCCGCCTGCTGGGCCTGGGTCCCCGCCCCGGTTCCTCCCGTTTCGTCGGCCCCCGCCGTCCCCGGCAGGGTGATTCCGACCATCACAGCGGTCCCGGCCACCGCTATGGCCGCACCGGCCACCACCTTTCCCAGATGGCGGTGCACTATCTTGCGCACATCTTCCCCCTACTCCCCCTTCATTCTCGGGAGTACGTGTTTGCCCCAGTGGTTGGTCGATCGGTAAGAGGGACGTAAGTCATAGGTGGTTCCATCACTTTCGGGGAGACTCGACGTCAAGGCGCCCCCCGGGGCTTGCTCCACCTGAAAGAGTCGTGTCCATGCAGGTCTGGCCTGGCGAGGCGTATCCGCTCGGTGCCACGTACGACGGCGCCGGCACCAACTTCGCGGTCTTCACGGAGGCCGCGGACCGAGTAGAGCTGTGTCTGCTGCACGACGACGGCTCGGAGACGGCGGTGGAACTGCGCGAGAGCGACGCGTTCGTACGGCACGCGTACGTGCCCGGCATCATGCCGGGACAGCGCTACGGCTTCCGGGCGCACGGCCCGTACGACCCCGGTCGCGGCCAGCGCTGCAACTCGGCGAAGCTGCTGCTCGACCCGTACGCGCGCGCGATCAGCGGCTCCATCCGCTGGGGCGAGGAGGTCTACGGCTACCACTTCGACGCCCCCGACAGGCGCAACGACCTGGACTCGGCGCCGCACACGATGACGTCGGTCGTGGTCAACCCGTACTTCGACTGGGGCGACGACCGCCGGCCCCGGCGCGGCTACCACGAGACGGTGATCTACGAGGCCCATGTCAAGGGCCTCACCATGCGGCACCCGGGGCTGCCGGAGGAGCTGCGCGGCACATATGCGGCGCTCGCGCACCCCGTGATCATCGAGCACCTGGTGGAGCTCGGCGTGACGACGCTGGAGCTGATGCCGGTCCACCAGTTCGTGAACGACCACCGGCTGGTCGACATGGGCCTGAACAACTACTGGGGCTACAACACCATCGGCTTCTTCGCCCCGCACAACGCGTACGCCTCCTGGGGCGACCGCGGCCAGCAGGTCCTGGAGTTCAAGTCGGCGGTGCGGGCGCTGCACGAGGCCGGCATCGAGGTCATCCTCGACGTCGTCTACAACCACACGGCCGAAGGCAACCACCTGGGCCCGACGCTGTCCTTCAAGGGCCTCGACAACGCCTCGTACTACCGCCTCACGGACGACCCCCGCTACTACATGGACACCACCGGCACCGGGAACTCCCTGCTGATGCGGTCCCCGCACGTCCTGCAGCTGATCATGGACTCGCTGCGCTACTGGGTCACCGAGATGCACGTCGACGGCTTCCGCTTCGACCTGGCGGCCACCCTTGCGCGGCAGTTCCACGAGGTGGACCGGCTGTCGTCGTTCTTCGACCTGGTGCAGCAGGACCCGGTGGTCTCCCAGGTGAAGCTGATCGCCGAGCCGTGGGACGTGGGCGAGGGCGGGTACCAGGTGGGCAACTTCCCGCCGTTGTGGACCGAGTGGAACGGAAAGTACCGCGACACCGTGCGGGACATGTGGCGCGGCGAGCAGCGCGCGCTCGCGGAGTTCGCGTCCCGGCTGACCGGCTCCTCGGACCTCTACCAGGACGACGGCCGCCGCCCGCTGGCCTCGATCAACTTCGTGACCTGCCACGACGGCTTCACCCTGCACGACCTGGTGTCGTACAACAACAAGCGCAACCGGGCCAACGGCGAGGACAACCGGGACGGCGAGAGCCACAACCGGTCCTGGAACTGCGGGGCGGAGGGCGAGACCGACGACTCCGAGGTGCTGACGCTGCGGGCGCGCCAGATGCGGAACTTCGTGGCCACGCTGATGCTGTCCCAGGGCGTGCCGATGATCAGCCACGGCGACGAGTTCGCGCGCACCCAGAGCGGCAACAACAACGCGTACTGCCAGGACAACGAGCTGGCCTGGGTGAAGTGGCTGGACGCCGACACGGAGGACAGCCAGTTGCTGGCCTTCACGCGCGCGATGGTGTGGCTGCGCAAGGACCATCCCGTCTTCCGCCGCCGCCGCTTCTTCCACGGACGGCCGGTGGAGGGCACCCACGACGAGCTGTCGGACATCGCCTGGTTCACTCCCGAGGGCAACGAGATGACCCAGCGGGACTGGGATTCGGCGCCGGCCTCGGCGCTGTCGGTGTTCCTCAACGGCAACGCGATCTCCGAGCCCGGCTCCCGTGGGGAGCGGATCACCGACGACTCGTTCCTGCTGATGTTCAACGCCTCGCCGAAGACGCTGGACTTCGTGGTGCCGGTCAACCACGGCCGGCAGTGGCAGGTGGTCGTCGACACCGCCCGCGCGGACGGCGTGCCGCCCGGCGAGGGCCCGAAGGTGGCGGCCGGTGACCGGCTGACGCTGGTGGACCGGAGTCTGGCGGTGCTGCAGCGGCCGGTCTAGGCGGAGGCGCTCGGCTGCTGCGTCCGCTGGTCGGGCCCGCGCGCGTGGAGGATGGTTTCGGTGGCGGGGCCGCCGTACGACTTCGCGCGCGCCGTCAGCGCGACGGGGCCGTAGGACTCGGTGAGACGGCCGGTGTCGGCGAGGGCCTGCCCGCCGACGATCGCACTCGTCGTGAACGTCATCGCCTCGGCGAGCCGTGTGGGCGGTGCGACGCGCTCGATGAGCCCGAAGACGGTGATCAGATGCGGGGCGTAGGCGACGCCCAGGACGGTGACGACGGCGTACAGGGCACCCGTGGCTGTCCGTCCGGAGGAGGGGCGGGGAGAGCAGGAACGCGGCCGCGGTCGCCGTCCGCCAGCGGGTCGTGGGCGACGCGGGCGGGCACGGCGGCCATGGAGAGCCCCGCCACGGCGCTCATCACGCCCACGGCGGCGTAGACGAGGCCGGCCTGGTCCGATGGGCCGAGGCGTTCCGCGAGTGCCGTGATGCCTGATTGGCATGCGCCGAACATCGCGCCCTGGAGGGCGAGGGCCGGGCGGAGGGGGTGGACGGAGCGAGGGATGCGAGGGCGGGCGGCATGCGTGCGGGTCGTGGCTCGGGCGGGGCTGGGGCGTCGGGACGGGACCGGGCCGTCGTGTCGGGAGCGTCGCGACGCGGCCGGATCGTCGCTTCGTCGGCGTCGGGACGGAACGGGATCGTCCTCCCGCGGGCACTGCGACGGAACCGGGCCGTGTCGCCACGGCCGTCGGGTGCAGGGCGCCCACGCCGCAGATGCCGACAAGGAGCGCGGCGTCGGTCGGCGCATACTCAGGGTGGGCCAGCGCGACAAGGCGCGTGCGGCCCAGGGGGCCGATCAGCGGCACGGTCGCACCCGCCACCGCTCCCGAGAGCTGCCGGCACGGGGGGACAGTCCCGCGAGCGCGCCCCTCATCAGTACGCCGATCGCGAGCGCGTTGACGAGCGAGAAGCCCGGCGTCGCCGGCCGCCGGTCAGGCCCGCGGCAGTCAATGAGCCGCTCGTGCGGGCGACGAGCAGCACGCTGCGAACCGGATCGTGGCCGTCGCCGGCCGCCCCAGGAAGGACACCCCCGGCAGCGGCGGCCCGGTCGGTCCGATGACGTCTCCATACGTTCGTCCCGTGCTCCCCATCGCTCGAAGCCGGCCACGCGTGCGTGCACGCGTGGCGGGTGCGATGACACGAAGGGCGGCAGGGCGGGTACGTAGGTTTGCATGACACCTGAGCGACCCGACCCCTTGGTGCCCACGGCCACCTACCGGCTGCAGCTGCAGCCCGAGTTCCCGTTCGGGGCCGCGGCGGCGGCCGTGCCGTACCTGGCCTCGCTCGGCGTCTCGCATCTGCACCTGTCCCCCGTCCTGGAGGCCGTCCCCGGCTCGGCGCACGGCTATGACGTCGTCGACCACGCACGCGTGCGCGAGGAACTGGGCGGCGAGGAGGGTCTGCGCGCGCTGGCGCGGACCGCGCGGGAGCACGGTCTCGGTCTGGTCGTCGACATCGTGCCGAACCACATGGCCATGTCCCCGCGGCACAACCGCGCCCTGTGGGAGGTGCTTCGGGAGGGTCCGAAGTCGCCGTACGCGCGCTGGTTCGACATCGACTGGGAGGCGCAGGGCGGCCAGGTGCTGCTGCCGGTGCTGGGCGGCCCGCTCGGCTCGGTGATCGGCGAGCTGCGGGTCGACGGCGACGTACTGCGCTACTACGACCATGCGTTCCCGTTGCGGGAGGGCACCGAGGACTTGCCGCTGCCGCGGCTGCTGGACGCGCAGTGGTACCGCCCCGTGTGGTGGCGGCTGGCCCGGACCGAGCTCAACTACCGGCGTTTCTTCAGCATCTCGGAGCTGATCGGGGTGCGGGTCGAGGACCCGGAGGTGTTCGAGGCCACGCACGCGAAGATCCTTCAGCTGCTCCGCGAGGGTGTCGTCGACGGGCTGCGGGTCGACCACCCGGACGGGCTCGCCGACCCCGACGCGTACCTGGCGCGGCTGCACGAGGCCAGTGGCGGCCGTTGGACGGTCGTCGAGAAGATCCTCGCGGACGGGGAGCCCCTGCCGGCCTCCTGGCCCGTCGCGGGCACCACGGGCTACGACGCCCTGCGGCACGTCGACGGGCTCTTCGCCGACCCGGCGGGGGTCGGCGAACTCCTCGGCCAGTACCGGCGGTTCGCGGCCCCGCAGACGGACCGCGGCGGCGACTGGGCGGCGACGGTGCGCAGAGCGGCGTACAAGGTGCTCACGCACGAGCTGGCCACCGAGATGGACCGGCTGACCCGGGTGGCGGGCAGGGTGTGCGCCACCGCCCCGGACCCGGCCCTGCGCGACCGTGCCCCCTGGGCGCTGCGCACGGCGCTCCAGGAGCTCCTGGTCCGGCTGGAGGTCTACCGGCCCTATGCCTCCGGTGACGCCTCCCTGGTCGTCACCGAGGAGGCCGCGGCGGAGGCCCGGCGCGCCTTCGTCGTCCCGGAGGAGGCCGGCGCGGTCGACGTGGTGCGCGACCTGGTGCTGGGGCGGTACGGCGCCGGGCCCGACCATGTGGAGTTCCGGGCCCGGTTCGCGCAGACCGCCTCAGCGCTGCGCGCCAAGTCCGTGGAGGACACGGCGTACTACCGCTACGTCCCGCTGCTGTCGGCGAACGAGGTGGGCGGCAACCCGGGGAGCCCGGCGGTGTCCCCGGAGGACTTCCACGCGTACTGCGCGCGCGTGCAGCGCGACTGGCCGGCGACGGGCACGGTCGTCTCGACGCACGACACCAAGCGCAGTGCCGATGTACGGGCGGCGCTGGCCGTGCTCACCGAGTGCCCCGGGCGATGGGCGGAGGTCCTGGCGGAGGTGACCCGCGACGGGGAGGACGTGCCCGATCCGCAGGTGGGCTGGGCGGCCTGGCAGACGGTGTTCGGGCTCGGCGCCGCGGACGGGGAGCGGGTGGGGCAGGCGCTGCTCAAGCATGTGCGCGAGGCGGGGCTGTTCACCAGCTGGACGGAGCAGGAGCCCGCCTACGAGGAGGCCGTGGCCGCGTTCGTCGCGGCGGGGCCGTGCGGGGCGCAGGGCGAGCACGTCGTGGCCCTGCGGAGCGCGTTGGAGCCGCACATCCGGGCCAACGCGCTGGGCACGGCGCTGGTCCATCTGACGATGCCGGGCGTGCCGGACGTCTACCAGGGCACCGAGGGCGAGTACTTGGCGCTCGTCGATCCGGACAACCGGCGGCCGGTGCCGTTCCCGCCCGACAACGCCGGCGACAAGGGGGCGCTCACGGCGGCCGCGCTGGGGCTGCGCGCGCGGCGGCCCGGCGCCTTCGGGGACGCGGCCACGTACGCGCCGCTCACGGCCGAAGGCCCGGCGGCGGCCCACTGTGCGGCGTTCGCCCGGTCCGGCGAGGTCGTCACGGCGGTGACCCGGCTGTCGCTGCGGCTCGCGGAGGCGGGCGGCTGGCGTGACACGCTGCTGCCGTTGCCGCCGGGGCGCTGGTCCGACGTAATGGCTCCGGAGCGGGAGTTCGCAGGGCACGCACGCGTGCAGGAGCTTTTCGGACGGCTGCCGGTGGTGCTGCTGGAGCGGGTCGACGAAGACTGAGCCCGCGAGTGGGGCGGGTGCGCCGCTACGCCTGTACGAGTGAGGCAGGCGCTCCCGGCCCCGGCCACGCGGCCCGCAGCAGGTCCACGAAGGCCTCCGCGGCACCGGCCGGCGGCACACGGGCGAAGACCGTCATGCCGCGGCTCCAGGGCGGGTCGTGCGAGAGGACGGCGCAGTCCTCGCCGACCGCTCCGCGCACGATGTGCGAGGGCGCGACGCACACCCCGACTCCGGCGGCCGCCATGCGTACGGCCGTCGACGTGTGCTCGGTCCAGACGGCGGTACGCGGCTGGAAGCCGACGCGCGCACAGGCCCGGTCGAGGAAGCGCTCGCCGTGCACGACGGGTTCCATGGCGCAGCGGATCCAGTGGCGGTCGGCGAGTTCGGGCAGCGTCACCGTCGTACGGCCCGCGAAACGGTCGTCGAACGGGACCACGAGCACCGCCTCCTCCTCACCGACGGGCACGACCGTGCCGGGCCAGTCCGCCGGGGCGGGGCCGACGGCGAGGTCCGCGGTGCCGCGCTCGACCTCCTCCTCCAGGGCCTGGGTGGTGGCGTACTCGTGCAGGTGCAGCAGGACCTTGGGGTGGGCGGCGCGCCAGCGGGCGAAGACGTCCGGGAGGACACCGACCGCGACCGAGTGGACGGCGGCCACGTGCAGCTCGCCGCCCTCGGCTCCGGACGCGGCACGAGCCGCACGACGGGCCTGGGCGGCGCTGCGGACGGCGCGTTCGGCGTGCGGCCGGAAGGCGCGGCCCATCGGCGTGAGACGCACCCCGCGCGGCATGCGCTCCAGGAGCGCGCCGCCGACCGAACGCTCCAGGGCCTTGATCTGGTGCGAGAGCGCGGGCTGGGAGACGTGCAGCAGCTCGGCCGCGCGCGTGAAGGACGCCTCGTCGACGACCGCCAGGAAGTACTCCATCTGCCGCAGACTCATCCCGCTCCCTGTCCATAAACATCCTGCATCGGTTCCACAAGAACATTGCCTTGGACTTATGGCAAGCAGCGGGCAGAGGGTGGAGCCATGAAAGACACGGACGGCACAAGGGACTTGAGCACCGCGGACGTCATCGTCGTCGGCGGCGGCACCGGCGGGTACAGCACCGCCCTGCGCGCCGCCGCCCTCGGCCTCGACGTCGTCCTCGTCGAGCGCGACAAGGTCGGCGGGACCTGTCTGCACCGCGGCTGCATCCCCAGCAAGGCGATGCTGCACGCCGCCGAACTCGTCGACGGGATCGCCGAGGCGCGCGAGCGGTGGGGGGTGAAGGCGAGCCTGGACGCCGTGGACTGGCCGGCGCTGGTCGCCACGCGCGACGGCATCGTGACGCGCAACCACCGGGGCGTGGAGGCGCATCTCGCGCACGCCGGCGTGCGCGTCGTGCGAGGGAGCGCGAGGCTGACTGGGCAGCGCTCGATGCGCGTTGAGGGCTCATTCGAAAGCTTCGCGCCCGGCGTGCACGACCTCATCGCGCGCCGTGGCGTCGTCCTTGCGACCGGCTCGCGTCCGCGCACGCTCCCGGGGCTCGAACCGGACGGTCGGCGTGTGGTGACGAGTGACGACGCGTTGTTCGCGCCCGTGCTTCCGGCATCCGTTCTGGTGCTCGGCGGGGGTGCGATCGGCGTCGAGTACGCCTCGTTCCACCGGTCCATGGGCGCGGAGGTCACCCTTGTGGAGGCCGCCGACCGGATCGTGCCGCTGGAGGACGCGGACGTGAGCCGTCACTTGACGCGGGGGCTGAAGAAGCGCGGTATCGATGTGCGGACGGGTGCCCGGCTGCTGGATGCCGAGGTGCTCGATGACGGCGTACGCGCACGCGTGCGTACGGCTCGCGGCGAGACCCGTACGGTCGAGGCGCAGCGGCTGCTGGTGGCGGTCGGACGGGCACCGGTCACCGACGGCCTCGACCTGGCCGCCGCGGGGCTCACGACGGACCCGCGGGGCTTCGTCGTACCGGCGGACTGGGCGCGGCTGGAGACGGCCGTGCCCGGCATCCACGTGGTGGGCGACCTGCTGCCACCGCCGTCGCTCGGCCTGGCGCACGCGTCGTTCGCGGAGGGGCTGCTGGTGGCGGAGACCCTGGCCGGGGTGCCCTCCGTGCCGGTGGACTACGCAACCGTGCCGAGGGTGACGTACTCGTCGCCGCAGACCGCGGCCGTCGGAGTGAGCGAGGCGGAGGCACGCGCGCGTGGGCACGAGGTGGACGTCAACACCATGCCGCTCACGGCCGTCGCGAAGGGCATGGTGCACGGGCAGGGCGGGATGGTGAAGGTCGTCGCCGAGACCGGCGGCGGGCGGGTGCTCGGCGTGCATCTGGTGGGCCCGCACGTGTCCGAGATGGTCGCCGAGAGCCAGCTGGTCGTCGGCTGGGACGCGTACCCTTCGGACGTGGCCCGGCACGTCCATGCGCACCCGACGCTGTCGGAGGCGGTCGGCGAGGCGTTTCTGACGCTGGCAGGGCGCGGGCTGCACCAGCAGTGAGCGCCGGGGCCCGCGCCCCCACCCGTACTGCCTCCGCGCCCCCGCAGGCAGCAACATCCCTTCCGGCTGACGGTAAATGCATCTGGGCGCCCCCTGGAGCCTCCCCCGTCGTGACCTTGACAGTTGCCGGAGACCGTGGGGTACTGCGGATTGCGAAGCCGGGCGGATGTGACGGGGGTGAGTCTCCTGCCGGAGCTGCGCTACCCCACCGTGACCCAACTCTTCTCGTCCGCGAGGGCGTTGGCCGCCCACCGGCCCGGTCTGTGCACACTGAGGCAAGTGGGTGTCTCCCGCGCGGGCAGACCCCTCCACCTGCTGTCCGTGGGGCCCGCCCGCCGTGCCGTGCTGGTCGTCGCCGGCGCCCACGCCAACGAGCCGACCGGCGGACCGACCCTCCTCGCGCTCGCCGAACGGGTGCTGCGCGAACGGGAGCTGCGCACCGACACGTCCTGGCACTTCCTGCTGTGCGCGGACCCGGACGGCGCGAGCCTGCACGTCACCCCGGCGCCGCGCAGTCTGCTCGACTACCACCTCGGCTTCTTCCGGCCGGCCGCCGAGGAGCAGCCGGAGTGGTCGCCGGCCGTGCTGCCGCCCGACCGGCTGCCGCCGGAGACGCAGGCCCTGACCCGGGTCATCGACGAGCTGCGCCCCTACCTCCAGGTGACGCTGCACGGGACGGATCTGGGCGGCAGCTGGGTGCAGTTGACGAAGGACATACCTGGTCTCGCCGAGCCGTTCGCCAAGTCCGCGGCGGAGCTGCACATCCCGGTGGAGACGGGTGCCTCGGACGCCGCGGGCTGGTCGGCGTCCGGGCCCGGGGTGCATGTGATGCCCTCGCCGGGGGCGGGCGCGGCGTACCCGAGCATGCCGGACGACGCCCGGCAGAGCACCTGGTACCACACCCACCGCTACGGCGGGCTGACGGCCGTGGTGGAGGTGCCGATGTGGGCGAGCGATCTGGTGGACGACCCGGCGCCGCATCCCGCCCCGGCCGCGGCGATACGACGGCTCGCGCGCCGGCTGCTGCGGGACGGGCTGGAGGTGGAGCGGGTGCTCGTCGACGCGCTGCCGCGGCTGGAGGGCGTCGACGGGCCGCTGCTGCGGGCGGCGAGGTGGGCGCTGGAGCTGGTGCCGGGGCTGGCCGCGGACTGGATGCACACGCCTCCCGCCGACAACACGATGGCGTACGTCGGCAGCGTGGACGCGTTCGGCCGCCGGCTGCCGTTACGGTCGGCGGCGATGCTGCTGCGGGTCCTCCAGGAGACCGACGACCGCGCGGCCCCGCGCCTGGAACGCCTCGTGGCCACATGGAGCGACGCTTTCGCGGAACGCTTCCGCGCCCGCTGGGTCCCTCTGGAGCACCAGGTCGAGCACCAGTCCCGCACGGTCGTCGCGGCGGCGCTGCACGCGCGCGACAGGGCGGCCTGAGGAACCGAGCCGCACGCACGCGTGCGGGAGCGCGCACGGCACACGCGCGTGCCGAGTCCTCGTCCCGTACACGCGCGTGCAGCTCACCGCCGTAGCCCGGTCCGTCAGCCGTCGAGCGTGAACACCGACCCTGTGCGCGCCGCCATCACACACCCGTTGGCGAAGGTCTGCGCGTACTCGACCTGTCGGCCGCCCCACCTCCCGTGCGCCCGGACAGTCACCGGTGCGTAGACCATCGGGCAGAAGACGTCCTTCGCCGGGAGGGCGGCGATGTCGCCGTTCACCCTCGTCAGTTCCGCGCAGGCGTCGGCCGCGTGCCTGTGTCTCTGGGGCAGGTCGCACAGGAGCAGGGTGCCGCGGGTTCCGCTGGAGCGGGCGTCACCCGGGGTGACCGTCAGATAGAGGTAGTTGCCCGAGATCGGGAGGGCGGCCTCGGCCGCCGCCTGCGCCGGGGCGGCGCCGGTGACAAGGAGGGCGGCCGCGAGCAGCCCGCCCCGTACCGCTTTCGCTGTGGTGCTGATCGTCATTCCAGATGCATCGGCACGGCGGCCTCGGAACCCCAGCCCGACTCACCCGAACGGGAGCACGCGGGCGCGTACTGCCCGGCGAGTTCGAACGCGGCGAGCACCACCCCGGACTGGTACTCGACCTGGCGCGCGACGGGTATCCAGCGCGCCCCGCAGCCGTCGCGGTAGTCGAGGCACCACTCGTCGACGAGCCGGTCCAGGTCCGGCATAACCCCCGCCGGATCGCGTCCGGCGCCCCTGACCAGCTGGTGCAGCAGCCCCGCCGTGCGCAGCACGAGCCGCCGGCCGGCGATGCGCAGGGCGGCCAGGTGGGCGGTGCTCATCGGCGGCAGCGGGCGTGCCCCGTCGGCGACGTCGGGGTCCCACGCGTCGGCCAGCCCGGGGCAGACCAGTAAATAGTCGTCCACCGGGGCGAGCAGACGGGCCGCGTCCGGCACGTCCGCCAGGTGCGGTCGGATCCGCGCCAGGAGCTGCTCCAGGAGCCGCGTGTCGTGGCGCAGGCCGTGGCTGACGGTGCGCAGCAGGCCGGCGGCGTCCGCGGGCGGGGAGCCGTCCTCCACGGCCGCCACGCCCCACATGGGCGCCTCGACGATCGCCGTCACCGTGCCGTGCCGGTAGGGGTGGTACCAGGTCGACTCGACGGCGGCCTCGGTGATGGCGGCTGCCAGGTCGCCGACGCGGGGCGGCGGGATGCGGTAGACGGCGGGGCCCAGGCTCGGCCAGTACAGGGTGTCGTAGGGGCCGAGCTCGCGCGGGATGCCGAGGCGGGCGGCGGTGTGGGCGACCCGCTGGGCGATGCCCGGCAGGTCGTGGGTGAGCTCGACGAAGCCGCCGCCGACGTCGACGCCGTGCAGCGAGCACTGCAGGAAGGGCCGCAGTTCGTCCTGGAGGTCGAGCAGGGTGCGGGTCTCCGGCAGCGCGGCGCCCGCCGCACCGTCGGGCAGCCATTCGGGCTGTTCGAGGAAGCCGGGCCGGAAGAAGTTCCGGAAGTAGCGGCCGAGGGTGTACGGGCCCTTCAGCCAGCCCTCGTTGCGGCGCAGTCCGTCGGGGTCGAGGGAGAGCAGCAGGTTCCAGGTGGCGTCGCTGCCCTCGGTGAACCGCGGGTCGGCCAGGGCACGTTCGGCCAGGCGCAGCACGGTGGCGCCGCCGACGGGTTCGTTGGCGTGCGGACCGGCGACGACGAGGGCCTGGCGACTGCCGTGACCGACGGAAAGCAGCCACATGGGCGCGCCCGCGCGCGAGGTGCCGACGCGGCGCAGACGGGCGTCCCGGGGACGGCGGGCGACGAGCGCTGCGGCCCGCGCGCCGAGTTCGTCGACGGTCGGGTAGCGGAGGAGGGGCGGCAGGGCACACCTCCACAATGCGGTGCCGTCGGTTCACCTGACGTACATGGCGTACGCACAGTCAGTCACGAGTTGACGGGTACGTCAACACCGCAGAGAGGAAAGGGATTTGAGCCATCACACCAGGTCAACGCCGTGTCATGCTCAGGCCAAAGCTAAGGCGGGGCTCAGTCACTTCAGTCGACGGCGAGCCGGAAGGACATCCGCCCGAAGCCGACCTGGTCACCCTCGCGGACGACGGCGGCGCCGATGACCCGCCGCCCGTTCACCGTGGTGCCGTTGGTGGAGCCGAGGTCCCGCAGCACCCACATACCGCCCTGGCGGCTGAGCTCGGCGTGCACGCGCGAGACCGTCTCGTGGGTCAGGCGCAGTCCGTTGGCCGGATCCCGACCGATCCGCAGCGGGTGGCTGCCCGACGGGTGCGGCAGCAGCAGCTTGGGCAGGCGTTCGGCCTGCCAGGCCCTGCGCAGTCGTACGGTGAATCCGGAGACGGCCTCCACGGTGCCGAACACCAGGCGCGCGAGCCGGCTCTCCTGGGGCAGGTCGGCGGTGAGGGCGACGAGCTCGTCCGAGCGGCGGGCGGCGAGGGCCAGCTCCATGCGGCGGATGAACGTGTCGTGGGACAGCCGGCCCATGGCGACGCCGTCACGGAGCACCTGCAGCGCCTTGTCGCGCTCCGCGTCGGACAGCCGCGCGGGGTACGTGTTGAACTCGAAAGACGACGTCACGTTGGCGATTGTCGGTCAGTGAACCTCGGGTGTCCAGAAAACGAGAAAACGCCCGCCACGCGTGCGTGCCTGACGACACCCGCCGCAAAAGGGAAGATTCAAAAGCCATTTGATCTCGTTTGAAGCACCATGGACGGGCTACATCACGGTGAGCAGACGAAGGGGACCGTCCGTGCAGTTCGAGGTGTGGGCACCGCAGGCCGGCCGAGTGACCCTCCAGTGCGAGGGCGCCACGCACGCGTTGGAGCGCGATCCGGAGCGAGAGGGTTGGTGGTGGGGCGAGGCGGAGGCAGGGGACGGCTCCCGGTACGGCTTCGCCGTGGACGACGGCCCGGTGCTTCCGGACCCGCGCTCGCGCCGACAGCCGGACGGTCCGGACGGGCTGAGCGCGGTCGTCGACCACGAGCGGTACGCGTGGCACACCGAGTGGGCCGGGCGTCCGCTGACGGGCGCGGTGCTGTACGAGCTGCACGTGGGCACGTACACGCGTGAGGGCACCCTGGACGCGGCCGCCGGCAGGCTCGGGCACCTCGTCGAACTGGGCGTCACACACGTCGAGTTGATGCCCCTGTGCCCCTTCCCCGGGCGGCACGGCTGGGGGTACGAGGGCGTCTCGTTGTGGGCCGTGCACGAGCCGTATGGCGGCCCCGAGGCGCTGAAACGGTTCGTCGACCGGGCGCACGAACTCGGCCTGGGGGTGGTCCTGGACGTCGTACACAACCATCTGGGGCCGTCGGGCAACTACCTGCCCGCGTTCGGCCCGTACTTCACGGACACGCACCACACGCCGTGGGGTTCCGCCGTGAACCTGGACGCGCCGGGGTCGGACGAAGTGCGGGCCTTTCTGCTGGAGAGCGCCCTCGCATGGCTGCGGGACTACCGGATCGACGGGTTGCGGCTCGACGCGGTGCACGCACTGGCGGACACGCGCGCGTGCCACTTCCTGGAGGAGCTGTCGACGGCCGTGGACGCCCTCTCGGCCGATCTCGGCAGGGCGCTGTTCCTGATCGCCGAATCCGATCTCAACGACCCGCGGCTCATCACCTCGCGCGCGGAGGGCGGCTTCGGCCTGGACGCGCAGTGGAACGACGACTTCCACCACGCCCTGCACACGGCGCTGACCGGCGAATCCCAGGGTTACTACGCCGACTTCGCGCGCGCTCCGCTGGCCGCGGTGGCCAGGACCCTCACACGCGGCTACTTCCACGACGGCACGTACTCCAGCTTCCGGGGCCGACACCACGGGCGTCCCCTGGACAGCACACGCGTGGCCGCGCACCGGCTCCTGGGCTACAGCCAGACCCACGACCAGGTGGGCAACCGGGCGCTGGGCGACCGCCTTTCGGCGACGCTCTCCCCCGGCCTCCTGGCCTGTGCCGCGACCCTCACGCTCACCGCGCCGTTCACCCCGATGCTGTTCATGGGCGAGGAGTGGGCGGCGAGGACGCCCTGGCAGTTCTTCACCGACCACACCGATCCGGAACTCGCGGAGGCGGTACGACGGGGCAGGCGGCGGGAGTTCGCGGCGCACGGCTGGGCCGAGGAGGACGTGCCCGACCCGCAGGACCCCGCCACCCGTGACCGCTCCTGCCTCGACTGGACCGAGCCGGAGAGCGAGCCCCACGCGCGCGTGCTCGACTGGTACCGCCGCCTCGTCGCCCTCCGCCACGAACAGGCCGACCTCACCGACCCGGACCTCGCCGACACCAAGGTGGCCTACGACGAGCAGGAGCGCTGGCTGGCCTTCCGGCGCGGGGACGTCCGCGTCGCCGTGAACCTCGCGAAGGAGCCGGCGGCGATCCCCCTGGGGCCGCGCCACGCGCGCGTACTGGCCGCGTGGGAGCCGGTGGAGGCGCCGGGGGCGGACGGGGTGCTGCATGTGCCCGGGGAGTCGAGTGTGGTGCTGCTGCAGAGCTGAGCCGGGGTCACCCAAACGGTCACGTACCCCTGCCTACGGCTCCTCGTCCAGGTCGTCCTCCCGGAACTCCGTCACCCTCTCCAGCAGGATCGCCTCCCAGGCGCGGCGCAGTTGCATCCGCAGCAGCGGGACCGTGCCACGGCTCTCCAGGCGGTCCGCCAGTCGGATCACCGTGTCGCAGCGGGCCAGCCACAGGCCGCGCAGACAGGGTCGGGCGCCGTAGCCCGCGAGGGTGGCGGCGCGGACGGCCGCCGGGGAGCCGACGGCGATCGCGAGCCCGGCGATGTCCTCGGCGGGGTCGCCGACGGCCGCGTCGGTCCAGTCGAGGACGCCGCGGACCCGGCCGTCGGCGCTGACGACGAGGTGTTCGCCCTTGAGGTCGTGGTGCACGAGGACCGCGGTGCCGGGCTGCGCGGCGAGCTGGACGGCGGCCGGGGAGGTGAGCTGGTGGAGTCGGGCCGAGTCGAACTCGTCGGCCACGGCCAGGCGCCCGGAGGCCCGCACGGCGGCCTTGCGCAGGGCCTCCAGGGAGCGCGGGGCGGTGCGCGGGGCGCCGAGTGTCTCGGCCTGCCGGGCGGGCACGTCGCGCAGCCCGGTGAGCAGCGCCGCGAGGTCGGCCTCGCCCACGGCGGACACGTCGTGCTCCTCGGCCGTGCCGCCGGGCACCTTGGTGTCGAGCGTGTACGTCAGCCCGGGCGCCCACTCGCCGTGCGCGACGCTGGTCGGCACGGCGACCGGCAGATACGGCCGCACGAGGTCGCGCAGGCGCAGCTCGCGGTGCTGCCGCAGGGCGGCCTCGCGGTCGGGGGCGAGCCGCAGGACATGGCGGCTTCCGACCCACCAGGTGGAGTGCTCGCCGCCCTCGGCGACGGGCCGCACCTCGGGTCCGGCGGCGCCGGCCCCGCCTCTTGTGCCCTCCTTGAGCAGGGAACTGACCAGCCGGCGGACGGTGTCCGCGGTGGGTGTCGGTGCCTGGGTCATGGTCGCGCCGTTGTCACTCGGGGGTGTGCGGGGGCTGCTGCGTCGCTCAGTCCACTATGACCATCTCGCGGTCGGTGTCGTTGAGGCGGCGCCCGCCGTCCTCGGTGACCGTCACGATGTCCTCGATGCGCACCCCGAAGCGGCCGGGCAGATAGACCCCGGGTTCCACGGAGAAGCACATGCCGGGTACGAGGGGCTGCCGCTCGCCCTCGATCATGTACGGCGGCTCGTGCGTGGTGACGCCGATGCCGTGCCCGGTGCGGTGGATGAAGTACTCGCCGTACCCGGCGTCCGCGATGACCGCGCGGGCGGCCCGGTCGACCTCCTGGCAGGCGACGCCGGGTTTCACCGCCTGGAAGCCGGCCTCCTGGGCCTCGCGTACGAGGTCGTGCACCCGGCGTTCCTCGTCGGTGGGTTCGCCGACGTGGACGGTGCGGGAGGTGTCGGAGCCGTAGCCGTCCTTCAGGCCGCCGAAGTCGAGGACGACCATGTCGCCGCGTTCGATGACGCGGTCGCCGACCTCGTGGTGCGGGTTGGCGCCGTTCGGGCCCGAGGCGACGATGGTGAAGTCGACCTGGGAGTGGCCGAACTGCCGCAGCAGATCGGCGAGATCGGCGCCCACGTCGGACTCCCTGCGGCCGGCGAAGGGAACTTCCCGGATCTCCTCGAACGCCCGGTCGGCGGCCGCGCCCGCGGCCGCCATCAGTTCCAGTTCCGCCGCGTCCTTGACGGCGCGCAGCATCGGCAGGGCCTCGGTGAGGGAGGCGTAGCCGGTGCCGGGCAGCGCCCGCTGAAGGCCGAGCAGATGCATCGCCCAGGCGTTGTCGCTGATGCCGAAGCGGCCGTCCACGTCGAGGAGGGCGGCGGTGGCGGCGTAGGGGTCCTTGCCGTCGGTCCAGTCGCGCAGGTGCAGGGCGGGGGCGCCGGTCGCCTTCGCGGCGTCGGGGGCCTCCAGGGTGGGGACGACGAGGACGGGGGCGCGTCCGTGGGCGAGGACCAGGAGAGTGAGGCGTTCGGTGGCCGCGGTGGGTGCGTAGCCGGTCAGCCAGACCAGGTCGGGGCCCGGTGCCACGAGGAGCCCGGCGAGCCCCGCGTCGGCCGCCGCGCGCGCCGCGCGGTCCATACGGGCCCGGTAGTCGTCGGCGGTGAAGGGCGCGGGCGTGCTGCCGGTCATCCGGGCCTCCCGGGGCGGGTGAAGGGACCACAAGGGACTACGGGCAGCATCCTGCCCGTACAGAAGGGGCCGCGCGACCGGTCCGCTGGTCTTTCGGGCGCCGTGGCGGCCATGGCGTCAGCTCTCCAGGGCGAGGCGGACGCCCAGGAGCAGCAGCACGCCCCCGGAGACCTGCTCCAGCCTCCGGCGCACCCCGGCGCGCGACAGGACGGCCCGCATCCGGCCGACGAACCACACGTAGAGGCCGTAGTAGCCCACCTCGTAGACGGCCCAGAGCGCGGCCAGTCCGATCATGGTGGGCAGGTGCGGGGCGCCTTCCGGCACGAACTGCGGCAGGAAGGACATCGCGAAGATCGCCGCCTTGGGGTTGGCGAGGTTCATCAGCAGCCCGCCGCGGTAGGCGGCCCAGCCGGCCTTCCCACCGTCCTCCCGGCCGTCCGCGGTCTCGTCCTTGGCGTGCCGCGCCCGCCGCAGCGCCTGGACGCCGAAGCCGACCAGGACGACCGCGCCGACGATCCGCATCCCGTCGTACGCCACCTCGGAGGCCGCGAGCAGCGCGGTCAGGCCGAACGCGGCGACGACGCCCCAGGTGAACACGCCTGTCTCGTTGCCGAGGACCGTCAGGAAGCCGGAACGCCTGCTGCGCAGCGACTGCTTGATGATCAACACGGTGCTGGGGCCGGGCGAGGCGGCGATGAGCGTACAGGCGCCGAGGAAGGCGAGGAGGGTGCTCAGCATGGGGGCCATCGTGGCGCGGGGGTGCGGACGGGGACCAGCGGTTTTCCAGAGTTAATGGATTGATGGTCGCCAAGCATTATTACTGGTGCTTAGACCTCGTGGTCCATTGGTGAACGCACGGGCGCCGTACCGCAAGACCCTGCCGGGGCATCCCGCGGTCGACGGGCCGGCCATCCGCCCGCCTTCCCTCACCCGCCACGGGCGTCTTCGCCGGGCGGCCGCTGGTCGTCGCGCCCGGGGTGACATGCCCACTTCCGGTGGTCATGTGACGACACCGGGTACGGCGGTCAACTGCTGGTAGCCGCCGCTTCGGTGACGGATCGTCAGGGTGACCTCGGTGCCGGGGTGGGCGTGGGCGACGGCTCGGGCGAGGTCGGCGGCCGTGTCGATGTGGGTCCTGTCGAAGGCCAGGAGTACGTCGCCGCGGACCAGACCCGCCGTGTAGCCGGGGCCGGGGACGTGGACGCCGACGATCAGGGCGCCGGCCTTCTCGGCGTCGACGGCCTCCAGGCCCAGGGTCGCGGCGGCGGGCGCCGGGGACGCGGTGGCGGCGGTGGGCTGCGGCGAGGCGCCGGGGTGGGCCGACGGGCCTCCTCGGGGCTGCGCCCAGTGCTGCAGATCGGCGAATCTGCTCATGCCGATCACGGTGGCACCGACCGTGCCCAGGCCTACGCCGGTCATCACCAGGACGGTCCCGACGAACAGCGCGAACAGCGCCGTCCTGAGCCGTCGGGCTCGCCGTCGCGCGGCATGCGGGCGCCGGGTGGGGGTGCCGGGCGTGGTGCCGCCACCGGGGTCCCGGCCGGGCATCGGCTTGGGACGCAACGCAGTCTGTTCCATGTCTCGCCTCCGGCTGGAGCTCTACCCGGCGCACCGGCGCACGACGAGCCACGAACGAGTGAGACTGACCGTGGGTCAAGGGCGGGAATCCTTGGGCGGCTCGAGGAAGCGCCCGAGGTCACCCGCGGGCGCCCAGCTCCGTCACCAGCGTCGCCGCCGCCCCTGTGGGTGAGCCCGCGTACAGGAGTTCCGTCCGGTGCACGACACGTGGGTGGGTGAGCGGGACGGCTGCCGTGCCCGGTACGCCGCCGGCCGCCGAGCCGGGCAGCAGGGTCAGGCCGTGGCCCGCGGCGGCCAGGGCGGTGAGGGTGCGGACGTCGGTGCCCTCGTAGCGCAGGGCGGGGCGGAAGCCGTGGCCGCCGTTCGCGGCGCGGAGCTGGGGCAGGGGCAGGGCCGCGTCGGGGGCGTCCAGCCAGCGGGCGTCGGCGAGGTCGGCCAGGCGCAGACCGGGGCGGCCGGCCAGGGGGTGCGCGGCCGGCAGCAGGACGCTCACACGCTCCTCCGCCACGCCCTGGGTGATCAGGGGTGCCACGTCCGGCAGTCGCAGCGGGTCGTTGGGGGCGGCGAGGCCGTCGACCAGGCCGAGGTCCGCCGTGCCGGTGGCGACGGCGGCCGGGATGTCGTCGCGGGGCAGCACGCACACGGTCACGCCGGCTGCCGGGAGGGCGGCGACCGCGCGCGGGGTGAGCGCGGTGGGGGCTGCGGCCAGCGTCAGTCCGTGTTCCGGCGCGGACGCCATCCGTACGACGTCGGCGCGGGCGGCGTCCAGGCGCAGCAGCAGCGGGCCCGCGTGTTCGAGCAGCCGCTCGCCGGCCGCGGTCGGCGCGACCGGGCGGCGGGTCAGCAGCGACGCGCCGAGGTCCTGTTCGAGGGCGGCGATGTGCTGGGAGACCGCCGACTGGGTGTAGCCGAGCTCGCGCGCGGCCTCGGAGAAGGAGGCGAGGCGGGCGACGGTGACGTAGGTGCGCAGGAGGTGCGGGTCCATGCGCATCAGGGTCTCATTAGGCACACTTATCGAGAGTGCAGAAATCATCGTTGGACGCGATGCCACGCCCGCGACCACCATGACGTCATGACGAACACCGCAGCCCGTATCGCGAAGATCGCCCTGGTCGGGGACCGCTCACCCAATGTCGTGGCGCACACCCGCATCCCCCTTCTGCTCGACGCCCTCGCGGAACGCGAGCGGCTCGTCCTCGACGCCTACTGGATCCCGTCCGAGGACGCGGAGGAGACGGGCGCGGTGCACGGGTTCGACGCGGTGTGGGTGGTGCCCGGCAGCCCGTACCGCAGCCAGGCGGGAGTGCTGTCGGCCATCCGCACGGCGCGCGAGGACGGCATCCCCTTCCTCGGCACGTGCGGCGGATTCCAGCACGCCATGCTGGAGTTCGCCCACGACGTGTGCGGGCTGACCCGGGTGGCGCACGCGGAGAGCGACCCGGACGCCGAGGACCTCCTCATCGAACCGCTGGCCTGCTCGCTCGTCGGCCACGAGGGCGTGATCGTGCTCGAGGCGGGCTCGCTCGCCCAGTCCGTGATCGGTTCCGAGCGGACGGTCGAGCGCTACTTCTGCAAGTACGGCCCCTCCCGCCACCTCGACACGCTGCGCGCGCACGGGATGCGCTTCTCCGGCCTCGACGAGGACGGCCACGTCCGAATGGCCGAACTGCCCGGTCACCCCTTCTTCCTGGCCTCCCTCTTCCAGCCGGAGCTGGCCGGCGACGGCTCGCGCCCGCACCCGATGGTCCGGGCGCTGGCGCGAGCCGCCGTGGAGCACGCGGCGCGGGTGGAGCGTCAGCCCGTGTGACCCTCTCCGTGACCGCCGTGCGCCCCGCCGTGGCCGAACTTCATCGCCTCCTCGGGCATGACGACGAAGGGCCGCATCATGCCCATGTCCTCGTGTTCGAGGAGATGGCAGTGGTACATGAACCGCCCGTACGCGCCGTCGAACTTCCCCATGACGCGCAGGATCTGACTGCCGGGCACCCGGAACACGTCCTTGTATCCGAGCTCGTTGGGCGCGAGCGGGAGCTGGGTCGCCGGGTCGAACCTGATCGGCACGCGTGTGCCGCCCACCGTCGGGTCGAAGCCCGAGACATCGTAGGCGTCGCGGCCCAGCAGCTGGAAGTCGGCCAGGTGGATGTGCATCGGGTGGACGATCGGCGCGAGGTTGAGGAAGCTCCACTGCTCGTAGGAGCCCTCGGCGATGGTGAAGCCCAGGCCGTCGTTGAACGTCCGGGAGGTGCGCCGGTACGTCTTCGTCGTGCCGTCGGCACCGGTGAGCTGGATGATGCCGTCCGTGGGGATCTGGATGTCACCGGGGTCGTCGACCTCGGCCATCTCCCAGATCTCCGGGTGGCCGCCCGCGCCCTTGGTGGGAGGCGGGGTGAGCACGATCAGGCGGTGGCCGTGCGGGATGTCGTGGGTGAGGCGGCGGAAGGAGCCGGAGAGCACCTCGGGCAGTTCGAAGGTGTCCGTCTCGCAGCTGTCGCCCACCCGGAACTCCATGACCGCCGGATAGCGCACGTCGTTCGCCGGGTCGGGCACGCCCGGCGCCTGTCCTCGCCCCTTGTTGACCAGGCGCAGCTTCTTGCCGGCGAGACCGCGGAAGTCGACCAGCAGGTCGAAACGCTCGGCCGGGGCCGCGGTCAGCGTCGGCAGCGTGCCGTCGAAGTCGATCGGGACCGGCCGGGGCAGCAGGCCGCCGTCGCTGCCGATCTGGTGGACGACGCCCGGGACCGGGTTGTCGTCCTCGTCGACCAGGACGAGGTTGTAGATGCGCGCGTTGGACGCGTTGACCAGCCGGAAGCGGTACCAGGCGGCGTCCACCCCGGTGTAGGGCCAGATGCGGCCGTTGACCGTGGTGTACGGGCCGGTGAACGGGATGGAGACCGGCTTGCCCGTCTCCGGGTTCTGCTGCTGGACGATCACCGTCTTGTGCAGCAGCCGGCCGTTGAGCCGGCCGTCCTCGTCGGTGTCCAGGTTGCGGTCGGCCAGCAGCAGCGGGATCTCCCGCTCGCCGCGGGGGAGCCCGAGCGCGTCCTCCTCGTCGTCACGGAGGAGGTAGGTGCCGTACAGGCCCGTGTGCACGTTCCACCGGGTGATGTTCATGGCGTGGTCGTGGTACCACCACTGCACCGCCTGATGGTCGTTCGGATACTCCGACAGCTGTGCGTCGCCGTATCCGACCGCGTTGTCCGCCCACCCGTCGTTGCCCCCGCCCGTCTGCGCGCCGTGCAGGTGCGTCACGGACCAGGCGGGAAGGGCGGCGACGTCCTTGTTCGGCTCGACGCCCGCGCGGCCCGGCTCGGTGCTCGGCGGTGCGGTGCCGGGCGCGCCGACGGGCACCTCCACCGAAGTGACGGGATATTCACTGCCCTTGGGAATGCGGTTGGTCCAGGCGATACGGACGCGCTGCCCCCGGCGCACCTCGATGGTCGGTCCCGGCACCTGCCCGTCGTAGCCCCACATCAGGGTCGGCGGGAGCTGCGGGTGCAGCCGCACCCAGGTGGGCCGCAGGGCGATCTCGGTCTCGTGCAGGACGTCGCCGGAGCCGGGTCGCAGGACCGGCGGGACGGGTAACTCGGCGACGTACGGCGTCAGTTCACCGGCGTCGAGCGGCTGCCCCTCACCTTCACGCTCCTTGTAGCCGTCCGTGATCCTCTCGATGATGTCGGTCAAGATCGAACACCCCCGTGTGTTCTTGTCGATTGTTCCCCTCACCTCAGAAGACTCCCGGAATCTCACCCAAGTTCCCGGAATACCCCATTCCGCACGAAAAGGTTCCGAAACGGCATGCGGAGGCGTGTGCGACGGTTCCGGGGGACGGGGAGGGGAAGGTCCTCGCGCACGTGACCGAGGTGGAGGGCGAGAGGCGCGAGGACTTCGACACGGCGTGCGCGCTCGGCACATCCCTCGGCGAGGCCGGGCTCGGGCCGACGACCCGACGCCGCTGACACCTCCGAACTCGCCGCTCTCGCCGCCGACTTCGAGCGGCCGGGCGAGCGGGCACAGGCGCTGCCTGCCCGGCGGCTCCACAGCGCCCCGCGACAGGACCTGGCGCTCAGCCGACGAGAGGCCGCGCCGGCGACCGGTCCGGGAGGAAGGTGTGGATGCGGCGGGCCAGGTACTCGGGCTTGTAGCGGTCGACCTTCCGGTGCCAGTTGAGGATGCCGGCCATCCAGTTCCGGAGGTCGGCGACGTGGTTGCGCATGACCTCGCGGGCCTCGGCCGAGAGGGCGAAGTCGTCGTAGACGACCGGGAGTTCGTTGGCGGCGACGTGCTCGAACTGCCGCATGCGCTGGGTCATCAGGTCGTGGATGACGGAGAGGGCGGTCGGGTAGTCGATGCCGAAGAAGTTCTGGACGACGAGGATCGCGTTGTGGAGCTCGCCCTCGTACTCGATCTCCTTCTGATAGGAGAAGACGTCGTTGATGAGCATGCCGTAGTCGATGGCCGCGTTCTCCAGCGAGCGCACGGGGCCACTGCGGTAGACCTCCGGCGGGACGGCGGGGCCGTGGCCCATGCGGCACATGCTCAGGGTGAGGTCGGAGCCGAAGGTGGCCCGCCGCATCTCCAGGTAGTCGACCGGGTCGGGAATGCGGTTCTGTAGTTGGTTGGCGAGTTCCCACACCCAGCTCTCGGTCATCACGTTCACCGAGTCCTTCACGGTGCGCCGCTGGTCCGGCGTCATACCGGCCGTCGTGCGCGCCCACAGGTCGATCAGGCCGCGTTCCATGCCGTTGAGCGGGACGACGACCTGCTCGCCGTCGACGGGCATGCACTCCGCCAGGCGCCGGGTGGTCAGGCGGGCGGCGGCCAGGTCGCGGCGGTTGCCGAAGACGAGCGGGTAGTAGTCGTCGCCGTATGTCCCCCAGGCGAGCCACTGCGAACTGAGGTCGAGGGCCTCGGGGGTCGCGTCCGGGTCGAGGCCGGCGGAGCACAGCGGCAGGTCGGCGGCGGCCAGCCGGTCCTCGTCCCAGACGCCCTCCCGAAGCATGCCCATCGCGTGCATCCACGCGGTCAGACGGGGCCGGGCCGCCTCCAGGTGCGGGCTCAGCTCGACCTGGAAGGGCATGTGGAAGTCGGGCAGCAGCGCGGGGCCGACCTTCTGGTAGGGCACGTGCGTGTACGCGCGCAGCCTCCCCCACTGCCCGAAGGGCGTGGGAGATACCCCCATGGCACCGGCCGAGGCGAGCAGCGCGCCGACGTCGGCTGCGGAGGTGCCCGGGCCGGTCAGGCCGTGCCAGGGGGTGGTGGACCGGGCACGGGCGTTCATGTAGCGGCTGGAACGCATGTGCCATTCGTGGCCGCCGGACTGCCAGTCCTGCAAACCCTGGGTGTACTTGGCCACCGCGGCCACCTCGGGCGGGGTGAGACCTTTCTCCAGGGCGAGCGCGGGCACTTCGGTGAGCGCGGTGTGCTCGAACTGGTGGAGGCGGGAGGTCAGGATGTCGTTGACGGTGTCGGCGGCCTCCTGGGTGGTGCAGTCGAAGAAGGTCTCCAGGACGAGCACGCCGTTGCTGTTCTCGCCCTCGTCCTCGACCTCGCGCTGGTACGAGAACAGGTCGTTGCGCAGGTGGACGCCGTCGGAGAAGGTCTCCATCAGCACCCTGAGCGGCCTCGCACCGGCCACGGACGCGGGCACCTCGGCCGTCGCGTACTCCACGAGCCCCGCCGACCAGGGCGCGCCGCCCACCTTGCGGCGCATCTCGATGTACTCGACGGGGTTGGCGATCCGCCCCTCGTTGATGTTGGACAGCTCCCACAGGGACTCGTTGAGAAGGTGCTCGGTCGCCACGGCGAAACGGCGCCGCCAGTCCGCCGACATCGACGGCACGGTGCGTGCCCACAGGTCGGCGAGGCCGGCCTCCACCGGGTTCTCCGGCTCCGGTACGGGCGTCGCGAGGTCCAACGGCATGAACAGGGGCAGCCGGTCCAGGTGGGCCTTGCCGCCGGCGCGGTCCTGGGTGCGCTTGAAGATCTCCAGGAAATGGTCGTCGAAGAAGAAGACCCACACGTACCAGTCGGTGATCAGCGAGAGCGCCGGGCCGTCGCAGTCGGGGTGGGTGTAGGCGCAGAGCAGTCCGTAGTCGTGCGCGTCGAGGTCGGACCGCTCCCAGATCCCGGACCCCTCCAACATGCCCATCTCGCGCGCCCATTGGGTCGAGTGGGCGCGCGCCTCGTCGACATGGGGGTTCAGCCGCGCGGGAAACGGCATGTAGAAGTGCGGGAGTTCGAAGGGCTGCTGCGTCATGGCCGGGGCCCTACCCGCCGCCCCGCGAAGCCATCCGCGGGGCCGGACATGATCACACCATCGCGTGAAGCGAGGGTGAATCCGGGAGTTCTCGCGGGCTCTTGTGACGTTCACCTCTACGCGTGCGGACTACCGAAGTCCACGTGTCTCCCACCCCTCGCCCAGTTCGCAGGAAGCCGGGCTGGTCCCGGGCGAACGGGGGTTCTGGCCAACATCCGACGATCCGCTGTACCGGCTCGTCGGGGACGGCACGACGATGATGACCTCGGATCACCGGATGGCGTGGCAAGAGGTGCGGGTGTACTGAGCGGCGGCCTGCCGTGGTGCGGCCGGCGAGGGCCGGCTCGGGGCCGGGGCACGGCCAGGGCCTGTTGCGAAAGTCCCGTCGCCCGCCCGTGGGGCGGGCCCTGCGACGTCCGGTGCGTGCCCTCGGCGTGCCGGGCGTCGCGGGGCAGGCAGGACTCTCGCAACCGGCCCTACTGTCCGCCCGGTTTCCGCACGGCCCGCCCCACCTCCGCCCGCAGCGCGACGAACTCCGGCAGGCCGCGGGTGCCGATCTGGTCGCGCTTGCCGGGGAGTTCGACGGGGAGGTCGAGGACGAGGCGGGAGGCGGGGCCCGGGGAGAGGACGACGACGCGGTCGCCGACGTAGACGCTCTCGTCGATGTCGTGGGTGACGAGGACGATGGTCGTGTCGTCGGTGCGGTGGACCTCCAGGAGGAGGTCCTCCAGGTCCTCTCGCGTCTGGGCGTCCAGGGAGCCGAAGGGTTCGTCCATGAGCAGCAGGGAGGGTCGGCAGACCAGGGCGCGGGCGATGGCGACGCGCTGCTGCATCCCGCCGGACAGCTGCCAGGGGTGGCGGCGGGCGGCTCCGTCGAGGCCGACGCGCTCCAGGATGCGCTCGGCCTCGGCGCGGCGCTCACGGCGGGCGAGGCCGCGGCGGCGCAGCGGAAGGGCGACGTTGTCGCGGACGGTGAGCCAGGGGAAGAGGGAGCGGCCGTAGTCCTGGAAGACGACGGCGAGGTGGTCCGGGACGCCGGTGACGGGGGTGCCGTCGAGGGTGACGGTGCCCTCGTGGGCGGGCTGGAGACCCGCGAGGGTGCGCAGGAGCGTGGACTTGCCGCAGCCGGACGGGCCCACCACGCACAGGAGTTGGCCGTCCGGGACGGTGAGGGTGATGCCGTGCAGGACGGGGTGGTCGCCGTAGCGCTGGCCGAGGGCGTCGAGGCGGAGCGTCATGCCGTCGTCCTTCCCCGTCCGACCACGCGTCTTTCGACCGCGAGCAGGCCGGTGTTGAGGAGGTGGCCGAGGATGCCGAGCAGGAGCAGGGCGGCCCAGACGGTGAGCAGGTCGGAGCGGGACTGGGCGTCGGTGAGGGTGAAGCCGATGCCGTTGGCGGTGCCGGGGAGGAGTTCCGAGAACACCATGAGGATGAGGGAGAGGGAGAGGCTCAGACGGAGGCCGGCGAAGATGCGGGGCAGGGCGGAGGGCAGGAGCAGGAAGCGGAGGCGTTCGAGGGGATGGAGACGGAGCACGGCGGCGACGTCGACCCGGAGCGGATCGGTGTTGCGGACGCCTTCCGCCGTGTTGATCAGCACGGGCCATACGGCGCTGAAGGCGATCGACGTGATCTGCATCGGCGTACCGAAGTCGAGGACGACGACGAAGACGGGCACGAGCGCCGGGGGCGGCACGGCGCGGGCGAACTGCAGCACCGGGTTGCACAGCGCGTACGCCCACCGCGACCGCCCCACCACGACACCGAGCCCGACCCCCACGACCCCCGCGATCCCGAAACCGGCCGCCATCCGCCCGAGGCTCGGCAGGACGTCCCCCACGGCGGCCTCGGTGAGGAAGGCGTGCCGGACGGGCCCGGAGAACCACAGGTCGTAGGCGCGGTGGGCGATCCGGCTCGGGGGCGGGAAGTAGACACTGCCGTGGGCTCGGGCGGCGGACTGCCAGACGGTCAGGGCGAGGAGGAGGACGAGGAGGCGGAGGAGGGTGTGGCGCAGGAGCGTGTGGCGCAGGAGTGAGGCGGAGCCCAGGGAGTGCTCGGGGCGCACAGCAGGCATGTCCGGGGCAGCAGACGGCCGTTCCACCTGCACCTCCCGGCCGGCTTCCTCCTGCACCTCCCGGCCGGCTTCCTCCCGCACCTCCCGGCCGGGTTCCCTCGCCACCCTTCGGTCGTGCTCCTCCCCCTCGCCCTTGCCGCCGCTCACGCCGCTCCCCCACCCCGCCCGGCCGCCGCCCGACGCTCCGGAGTCCACGGGAACAACCGCCGTTCGCCCCATACCAGTACGCCGTTGATGACCAGCCCGAGCGCGCCCGCCCACACCACGCCCGCGAGGACGTCTCGAGTGCCGTCGGTGGACATCTCCGCCTGGGCGATGAAGATGCCGAGGCCCTGGCCGAAGCCGGAGAGGAGTTCGGTGGCGACCGCGAGGATGAGAGCGATGGCGGCGGAGATACGGATGCCGGCGGCGATGAACGGGGCCGTGCCGGGGAGTTCGACGCGCAGGAGAACCGAGAGGCGGCCGAAGCCGAAGGCGCGCAGGGTGTCCTTGGTGAGGGGATCGGTCTCGCCGAGGCCGTAGACGGTGTTGAAGAGGACGGGCCAGACGGACGCGTACGTGATCAGCGCGACCTTGGTCTCGGTGCCGGTGCCGAGGAGGAGGGAGACGAGGGGGATCAGCGCGACGGACGGCAACGGCCGCAGAAACTCTACGATCACGCGTACGGCGGAGTCGACGACGGGCAGGCTGCCGAGCAGCAGGCCCAGCGGTACGGCGATGGCGACGGAGAGCCCGAGTCCCAGCGCCCAGGCACGCAGGGTCGCCCCGACCCCGTCCAGGAAGGCCCTGTCACCCGCCAGCTCGACCGCACGGGCGAGGACTTCGGAGGCGGGCGGGAGATAACTGCGCTGTACGACGCCGGCACGGCTGACGACCTCACACACTCCGAACGCCAGCACCACACCGAGCAGCCCGAGGCCCCACTCCTGCCGCCGCTTGTGCAACCCCCGCCCCTTCCCCTCACTTGACCAACAACGTCCCCGGATCAATGGCCTTCTTCAACAGCCCCTGTTCCTTCATCAGTTCGGTCAGCCTGCGCAGCGCCGCCGCGTCCGTCGTGGCCGGGTACGTCGGCAGTCCGATCGTGCTCGCCTGGTCCGCCGTCACCTTGGTGTACTTGGGGAGTTCGGTCCGTACCGCCGACGGGTCCGAGGAGGCGATCTTCGAGGCCGCCTCGATGGCGCGCCGGAACGCGGCGGCCGTCGTCGGGTGGTCGGCGGCGAACTTCCTGATCGTGACATAGCCACTGATCGGCAGCGACTGGACCGGCGCCGACGCCCCGTCCAGCAGCACCTTCGCCTTCAACTGGCCCTGGATCGCGCTGTCGAAGGGTTCCACCGCATGGACGGCGTCGACCTGTCCGCGCTGCAGCGCGGGTCCCATCTGCGGAAAGGCGATCTGCCGGTAGACGGGTCGGCCGACGCCCTGTTTCGCGAGGATCGCGTTGAGGGTGAGGGACTGGACGTTGTTGAGGATGTTGACGGCGACCTTCTTGCCCGCGAGGTCCGCGACGGTCTTGATCTTCGAGTCCTTCGGCACCAGTACGTCCATCATGTGCGGTGCCGTGCGGACGCCCTCGGCGAGGATCCGCACATCGAGCGTGCCCTTCTCGTCGGCCTGCAGGAAGGTCACGTAGTTCGCGCTCGCGATCACGTCGACCTGTCCGTTGGCCAGGGCGGGCAGCGCCTGGATGCTCTGCTGGACCGGCTGGATGGTGACGTCCAGCCCCTCCTTCTTGAACAGCCCGCGGTCCCGGGCGATGTAGAGCGCGGCGGAGTCGGTCAACGGCAGTGCGGCGACGGTGACCTTGGTCAGCCCGCCGTTCCCCGTGGACGTGGAGTCCCCGTCGTCGCCGCACCCGGCCAGGAGCACTGCCAGAACCGCCAGGGCACTTCCCGCTCGCAATCGACGTAACGCCATGCGGCATGACTATCAGTGAATTGTCATGATCACCACATATCGATCAGCCGAACCCCGCTTTTTGGAGAAACACGAAAGCGGTTCCACGCGGCCAAGTCCCCGCCCCCGGTCCGCCACTTGTGGCGGTGAACCGTGAGCTCGGTCCAGCGCTGGGCGCGCAGGACCCAGGTTCGAGCAGGAGGGGCACGCCAACCTCATGCAGCGGCCGTACCACCACCTCCCCTCCCTGAAAGGTATTGCCCACGTCGGGCCCCGGCGTCACCGTGATCCCATGACCATGCGCGAGGCCCCGCCCGTCCCGGACGTCTTCGATCCGCGGCGGTACGCCGTCGAGGTGCCGTACGCCGCCTATCTCGTCCTGCGCGACCATCACCCGGTGGCCTGGCAGGAGGAGTCCGAGGTGCTGGGCTGGCCGACCGGGCCGGGGTTCTGGGCGGTGACCCGGCACTCGGATGTCGTCCGTGTACTCAAGGACTCGGCGACGTACTCCTCGCACCTGGGTGCGACGCAGATCCGCGACCCCGATCCCGACGACCTGCCCTTCATCCGGCGCATGATGCTGAATCAGGACCCGCCGGAACATGGGAGATTGAGACGCCTCGTCAGCCGTGCCTTCACCCCAGGCCGTATCGACCGCTTCACGGCCGTCGCCCGGGACCGGGCCCGCACGCTGTTCGCCGAGGCACTGCGGGGGGCCCGCGCGGCCGACGGCACCGTCGATCTCGTGACCACGGTGACCGACGACTACGCCCTGCTCAATCTCGCCGACCTGCTCGGCGTCCCGGAGACCGACCGCGGCCTGCTGCTGCACTGGACCCAACGGGTCATCGGCTACCAGGACCCGGACGAGGCAGGCCCACCCCTGCTCGACGAGGACGGCAGACCGGTCAACCCCCGCTCCCCCGCGGCACTTCGGGACATGTTCGCCTACGCCCAGCAGCTGGCCGCGTACAAGCGCCGGCATCCCGCCGACGATGTGCTGACCACGCTCGCCCAGGACCCCGAACTCACCGACCCCGAGCTGGAGATGTTCTTCTTCCTGCTCACCGTCGCCGGCAACGACACGGTCCGCAGCGCCGCCCCCGGCGGACTGCTCGCCCTGGCCGAGCACCCCGACGCCTACGGCCTCCTTCGCACCGGAAAGGTCGAACTTTCCTCCGCCGTGGATGAGTTGCTCCGCTGGCACCCACCCGTCCTCACCTTCCGCCGCACCGCCGCCCAGGACACGGAACTCGCGGGCCGACGCATCGGCGCCGGCGACAAGGTGGTCGTCTTCCACGCCTCCGCCAACCGCGACGAACGGGCCTTCACCGAACCCGACCGCCTCGACGTGTCCCGCACCCCGAACCCGCACGTCTCCTTCGGGGACGGCCCGCACGTCTGCCTGGGCGCGCACTTCGCGCGGTTGCAGCTGCGGGTGCTGTACGGGGAGGCACTGCGGACGTTTCCGGTCCTGCGGACGGCGGGGCCGGCCAGACGGCTGACGTCGAACTTCATCAACGGGCTCAAGTCACTGCCGGTGCAGGCCACTTGAGGCACGAGCCCGCACCACCTACGTCCGCACCTGCACCAGCGCATGCGTCCCGCCCGTCCGCCACCGCTGCTCCTCCGCCGCCACCAAAGCGGCCTCCGTCTCCGCGTCCAAGCCCGTGATCACGTCGGACTTGAGTGTGCGCAGAGCGGCCACCGGGCCCGGGAAGTGGGCGGTGACCGCGGCGAAGGGGGTGGTCGGGGGCCAGCGGCGATCCCCCACCAGGCGGCGGTAGTTGAGGTCTCCCTTCACCACCGTCAGCGTGGCCTCGGCGAGTTGCTCACGGAGGTCGGCGGGCATCTCCGCGTACGGCAGCGGGGCGCAGAAGAAGGGGTGTGCGCGGACGGCGAGGCGGCCGTCGGTCATCGCCGACCAGAGCGTGCGGCCGTACGAGGATGCGGTGTCCTGCGCCTCGTTCAGCCGTCGCAGTGCGTCGAGTACGTCCGCCATGGTCGCGTCGGAGACGTAGTACGGATACGGCTTCACATGCAGGACCGCGCGGCGCACCCGACCGCTGTCCAGGAGGTGCGCGATCAGCAGGAGGTCGGGGATGAGTTCGCGGGCGGCGTTGTCGGCGATCAGATGCAGGATGCCTGCGCCGGAGGGCGGGAGGAGCGACCACAGGGTGTCGCTGTCGTCGGCGACCAGGCCGGGAGCGGCCTCCGCTGTGCCTGCGGTCGCGTCGGAGAGGCGGAAGCCGAGGTCGGCGCGGTTGCCCCAGAGGGAACCGTGGAGGAGGGCCTGGCCCGTGTTCTCCGCGGGCAGGTCGTCGAGAGCGGTCAGCTCCTCGTCGGTCTCCGGGGTGGCCAGTTCGGCGAGTTTGGACGGCCGGAAGGGGTCGATGCCCTGCCACGGGCCGGGGGTGAAGTAGCCGACGGCGGCGAGGAGTTGGCGGTAGAAGTAGCTCTCCGACCAGAGCCAGGGGACGTCGTACCAAGGGCGGCCGGTGTGCTCCGTGAGGCCCCAGGCCTCCCAGCGGTCGCGGTCGTGCGCGTCGGTGGGGAGCGGTTCGATCACGCCCTTGGTGCAGCTGTCGAGGAGCGCGTCGAGGGCGCGGTGCCGGGCGGGGTCGTACGGGAAGGCCTCCCGTACCTGCCGGATGATCGCGGGGTGCCGCTCGGCGAGAACGCTGTGCGGGAAGGAACCTGGCTCGTTGCCGAGGATCACGGGCGCGAACAGGGCGTGGGACATGCGCCTCACCGTATCGCGCGGCCCGTACGGCTCTGCCGTCGCGCGGCCCGTACGGCTCTGCCGTCCCGCGCCTCAGGCGGTTCCGGGCTCCCGCTCCAGGCGGGCGGCCAGGCTCAGATAGCGGGCGCGGCGGGTCACCGGGACCAGGCCGCGGATCATGACGTGCCACATCTCGGCGACCCGGCGGGGCTGGCGCGCGACGGGTTCGAGCGTGCGGCCCACGACGCGGGTGCCGACGAACCAGCTGACGAGGGCGTGGGCGGTGGCATCGATGTCGATGTCCGGGTGGACGTCGGACTCCCTGACGGCGCCATGGAGTTTGCGGGAGGCAAGGTCGCGCCATTCGGTGAACGGGTGGGTGAGCGGCGGCCGCACCTCCACCGGGCCGGTCGCGAGGCGCAGCCCGGCCCGCTGTATCGGGCCGTCGACGGAGAGCCGGGAGATGCCGAAGGTGATGCGCATCAGGGTCTCGAGCGAGGAGTAGCCGCGGCCTTCCAGCTCGCTCGCCACCTGGCGCGAGGCCCGGGACTGGAGCTCCATGATGGCGTGGGCCAGGTCCTCCTTCGCCGCGAAGTGGAAGTACAGGGCACCCTTGGTGACCTGGGCGTGCTCGACGATGTCGCTGAGGCTGGTCGATTCGTAACCGTGACGGTCGAACAGGTCTGCTGCGGCTGTGATGATCGTCGCACGGGTCTGTTCGGCCCGTAACTGCCTCGCCATCGACTGAACACTCCTGGGACCGGAACCGAACACTCCTGGGAAAGACCTGAACCCTCCCGGGACTGGATAGAACAGGGCAAGCCATTTGTTTCTTACTCCCCGTACACGATATCTCACCGTGCGGCGGCGTCCACGGTGCACCCGATGACCGCCGACTCGGCTTTCCCGTACGGGAGTTGAGTGACCGTCCGGGCTCGGGGCGGCCCGTGAGGACACGTGTCACCCGTCGAACCGACCGGGGGCGTCTGCATGTTTGCACCAGCGAGCGTCAGCGTACGAGGCAACCGTTTGGTTTTCAACGACACCGACTGACCGGCCGGTGAGCGGACGGCGGCCGGCCGATGCCCGCTCGCACCGGCCGGCCCGCCCGTTTGCGGGGACCGCCTCAGCAGGTCGGCTTCCGGCTGTTCGGCGTGCCCGTGTCCTGCGCCGCCGCGTCCTGGACGCGCAGCTTCCAGGTGCCCTCCGTCTCGCTCGAAGCGTCTCGATCCGGCCGGAAAGCCCCCGCGGGCCGGCCGGTTGGCGGGAAATGCCCGCTTGGCCCCGCTCATCACGGGGTGAACGCACGCGGCTCACTTCCCGTACTCCACGGGAGCACCCGTTCCGCGCCGGCCGAGGAGACGTTCCGGATGTCCCGGATGACCACACACCGCACCGCCCTGGCGGCCGCCCTCGTGACGCCGTTCCTGCTGTCCCTGTGGGCGGCGGGCCCTGCCCAGGCGCACGGCGCGCCGACGGACCCGGTCAGCCGGGCGTACGCCTGCTCCCCGGACGGCGGGGCGAACGCGAAGTCGGCGGCCTGCAAGGCGGCCGTCGCCGCGAACGGCGCCCCCTTCACCTTCTGGGACAACGAGCGCGTAGCCGATGTCAACGGTCGTGACCGACAGGTCATCCCGGACGGCAAGCTGTGCAGCGGCGGCCTGCCCGACTACAAGGGCCTCGACCTCGCCCGCGCCGACTGGCCGTCGACGAACCTGAAGCCGGGCGCGACGCTGACCATGAAGTACGCGTCCACGATCCCGCACACCGGGACGTTCAAGCTCTACCTCACCAAGCAGGGCTACGACCCGACGAAGCCGCTGACCTGGTCCGAGCTGCCCACCCAGCCCTTCGCCTCGGTCAAGGACCCGGCACTGACGGGCGGCGCCTACCGCATCACGGCGAAGCTCCCGTCCGACCGGACGGGACATCAGGTGCTCTACACGATCTGGCAGAACAGCAGCACGACGGACACGTACTACTCGTGCTCGGACGTGGTGTTCCCCGGAGGCGCCCAGAGCGGCGGCTCCGCGACGTCGGCCCCGCCGGAGAGCAGGTCGCCCTCCTCCACGGCAGCCCCGACGGCGGCCGATCGGCGTAGGCAGACCGCTCCCGCGCGGACCACGCCGGAGGCGACGACGGCGCCGTCGAACCCCGACAGCACCCCCGTCGCCTCCACCGAGAGCGCCCACTCGGGCCCCTCAGCGCCGATGATGGCGGGCGGCGCCGCGGCGGTACTGGTGCTCACCGGCGGCGCCGCCCTGGCCCTGCGTCTGCGTCGACGCTGAACTACGGCTCTACGGGCGTCAGTTGACGTAGACCGAGGCGCCGTTGTCGGTCACCGGGGCGTACTTGGCCGTGAAGTAGCCGGCGCTGAAGCAGAGCGACGAGCCGGACGTCTTGGTGAACGCCTGGTTGGTGAAGTTGATGCTGTTGTCGGTGTTGCTGGCCGTGCCGGTCAGGCTGGCGGCCTGGTAGACGCAGGTGATGCTGCCCAGCAGGGTGGTCAGCTTGACGGTGGTCTGGATGGTGGAGCCGCTGGCCGGGGTGACGGTGAGGGTGCCGTCGGAGGCCACGCTGGTGGTGTACGGCAGGTTGTCGACCGTGATGCTGCTGACGCCGAGCACGCCGACGACGTTGCTGGTGCAGCTGCTGCTGTCGAAGGTCTGGCCGCTGACCGACTCGGTGGCCGTGCCGGGCGCGGTGGGGTTGTCGGTGACGGTCGCGGTGAACGTCGAGGACGTGCACTTCACGCCACTGGTGCCGGTCGCGCTGGAGTAGAGGGTGGCGCTGGTGCCGCTGGCCAGCGGGGCGGACAGGGTGTCGCCGACCGCGACGGCGGTGCCGCCGGCGGAGCCGGTGGTCAGGACGGCGGTGTCGGCGGCCGAGGCGGGGGCGATCGCGGGGATCGACAGGGCCGCGACGGTACCGACCAGGGTGAGCAGGGTGCGAGTGCGCATGCGTGAGTACCTCTTTCGGAAGTGGGGGGACTGAGGGTCCAAGTCGCCTGGGGGCGACGGGAGTTGGGGTGCGAGGAAGCGTCCGCCATGGCCGGTCCGTGACGCCTTCTCCGTACGTCACGGGCCGGCCACGACAACCGGCCGGGACCGGCCGCCGACCCGTGGGGAGGGCCGCCGGTCGGTCCGGGCCGGGCAGACGGCCCGGCGTGGACCAGGGGGGAAGTGCCCGTGCCGGGCCGTGGAGGGTTTGTGTCGGGCGGTGAAGCGCCCGCGTTGGACAGAAGTTGTCCGGGATACGCGGACGGTGCCGCGTGGCTGGATCCGGCGCCACGGATCCGGGGGAAGCCACGGGCAGTTGTAGACCTGAGGATCAGTCAACGTCAAGCTCCAGCAAGGGAGTTGACGATCGTTCAAGAACTTCGCTCAAGAAGAGGGGAGGAACGGTCGAACCACGTCCCACAGGCGGCTCATAATCAACACCCTTTTTTCACAACTGCCTTGACCCTCGAAAGTAACCACGGGTAACTTCCTCGACGGCTACTGCGGAGTACGAGTAAGCCCTTCCAGCCACCGGGAGTTGGGAGCCGCCGTGCGCCCGCAGGCTGTCCGCGCCAGGACAACGCGCCGCTGATGCCCAACCCGCACTGACTATGCACATGGGAGCAGAAATGGCCTCGTCCCCGGACGTGAACTCGTCCGACGACCACACCCCCGAGAACCCCGAAAGCGGTTCCTCGTCCGAGCCCGCCAGACGCGGCCGGGTCCGGGCGCGCCGCGCCGCGGTGATGGCGGTGCCCGCCGTCCTCGCCCTGGCCGGCCTCGGGATCCTCACCGCCGAGGGAGCTCTGGGGGTGTCGTTCTCGATCTCCGGCATGCCCTTCACGGTCACCGCCAAGTCCCTCGACGGCACCGGCTTCGAGCAGTTCGGCGCGCTCGACAGCATGGCCCCCGGCAGCCCCAACGAGGGCGACACCGGCGGTCAGGTGCTGGTCGTCACCTCCGCCATCAAGACCGCGACGCTGGACAGCCTCTGCCAGAGCGTGGACCTCGGCGGCACCAACCTGCTCATCAAGGCGGGCAGCGGCTCGTCGAAGGTGCAGGCGACCGACCTGACCACCGACTCGACGCAGCTCACGGGCGACGCGTCCTTCAACAACATCGAGATCGGCAACGACGCGAGCGAGCTCACCAAGGCCGGGGTCAAGGGCCCGAAGGGCGTCTTCAGCCAGCAGTCCGACACGGTGCACATCGACAACCTGCGCCAGACCAACTACGCGACCACGGCCGGGGTGTTCAAGCTCCCGGGTCTGAAACTCAGCTTCAGCGACTCGGGTTGCTGATGTCCACCGCCGACACTCCACCCGAGGGGTGGCGGCCCGCCTTCCGCGGTTGGCGGGCCCGTCGGCCGTTCTGGGGCGGGCTGCTGCTCACCCTGGGCGGCGGGGAGATCCTGCTCACCGAGAAGGCCTCGCTGAAGGTCATCATGCACATCGGGATGCAGGGCCTGGCCGGCTATCTGCTGCCGACCGTGATGGTGCTGTGCGGGCTGCTGACGCTGTTCAGCCCCGGGCAGCGGCTGTTCTACTCGGTCATCGGCGTTCTGGCGTCCCTGGGCACCTGGCTCACCTCGAACCTGGGCGGCTTCTTCATCGGCCTCGCCCTCGGCGCGGTGGGCAGCTGCATGGTCTTCGGCTGGCTGCCCGACCAGGAGCCGCGCGTCGGCCGCAGGCAGCGCAAGAAGGAAGCACGGGCCGCCGCACAGGCGGTCCAGGCGTAGGACGTCCGTCGCCCCGGCGCAGGACACACGACAGGCCGACCCGGTACGCGGGGCCGCGAGAAGCGGTCCCCGGCGCTACCGGGTCGGCCTGGCTGCGTGTTCGGGAAGCGGACCCCTCAGGAGGCCGCCGGGGCGCTCTTGGTGACCTCCGTCGGCTCCACGACCGTCTGCGCCGTCCGCGCGGTCGTCTCGGGCGTCGCCGCGGGGCTCTCGTCCTTCATCGCCTTCGCCTCGCTCTTGAGGATGCGCATCGACTTGCCCAGGGCGCGGGCGGTGTCGGGGAGCTTCTTCGAGCCGAAGAGCACGATGACGACGATCGCCACGACCAGCAGGTGCCAGGGTTCCAGTCCGTTGCGGAGCATGGCCGCTCCCTCCCTTTCCTCAACTTCTCATGACGTCGGCAGAGGACACTCGCCGCTGCTCGCACGCTCGTCGACGGTTGCCACCTTGCGCAACTGTACAACCAACATCGGAGCGTGCCGAGCCGCCCTTCCTAGCGACTTCGGCGCTCGTACCAGCCCCTGGCCGCGAGCAGGGCGAGGGCGTACAGAGCGAGGACGACGGTGAGGAGGAAGTGGTAGGCGGCCGGCAGGGCGGTCATGCCGAGGGCGGCGCCGAGCGGGCTCGGTGGCAGGAGGAGACCCACGGCGGCGAGCACGGTCGCGGACCAGCCGAGCGGGCCCGGGGCGCGGCCCTCGGCAAGCCGTCGGCCGGTGCGCAGCAGGAGCATCACCAGAGCCTGGGTGAGCAGGTTCTCGGTGAACCAGGCCGAGTGGAACACGGGCTGGTCGGCCACCTGGCCGGAGCCGTGCAGGGCGAGCGCGAGGATGCCGAAGGTGGCGAGGTCGGCGATCGCGTTCAGGACACCGAAGCCGGTGATGAACCTGAGGAAGGCCCAGGGCCGCAGACCGGCGGGGCGGCGCAGGGCGGCGGCGCCGGGGCGGTCGTAGACGAAGGCGAGCTGAGCGGCGTCGAAGCAGAGGTTCTGCACCAGGACCTGGGCCGGGAGCATCGGCAGGAAGGGCAGCAGCAGGCCGGCCGCGAGCATCGCGAGGACGTTGCCGAGGTTGGAGGAGAGCGTCACGCGCAGATACGAGGCGATGTTGCCGCTGCTGTACCGGCCGACGGTGACGGCGTGCCCGATCGCCGTGAGGTCCTTCGCCGCCAGCACCACGTCGGCGCTCTCCCGGGCCACGTCCACGGCGTCCCGCGGCGCGATCCCGACGTCCGCGGCCCGCAGCGCGGGCACGTCGTTGACCCCGTCCCCGAGGAACCCGACGGTGTGCCCGGCGGCCCGGAGGGCGGCGACGACACGGACCTTGTCGTCGGGGGTGCAGCGGGCGACGACGGTGGGGCGGGGGCCGGCCTCGGCCAGGCCGGCCCCGTCCGCCCCCTCGAGGACGTCCGCCGCCACCCGCACCTCCGCCGGCTCCAGCCCCAGGTCCCGGCACACGCGAGCCGCCGTCGCCGGGTGGTCGCCCGTGAGGATCTGTACGGTGACGCCGCGGGCGGTCAGCGCGCGCACCGCTTCGGCCGCGGTCGGTGCGAGGGCGTCCTGGAAGCTCACGAAGCCGCGGAAGGCGAGGCCGTGTTCGTCGGCCGGGGCGTGGTCGCGGGGGCGGGCGGGGCGCCGGGCGGTGGCGAGCGCGAGGAGCCGCAGGCCGGAGTCCGCCTCGCGCGCGGCGAGGGCGAGCAGTCGTACGCGCTCCTCCGGCGTGAGCGCGCACCGCTCCAGTACGTCCTCCACGGCGCCCTTGACCACGACGGTGTGCGTGCCGAGGCCGGGGCCGCGGACGACCGCGGTGGCGAGCCGCCGTACCGGATCGAAGGGCGCGGCGCCCACCCCGTCGTACTCCTCCGCGACCGGTCCCGCCGCCTCCAGCAGCGCCTCGTCGAGGGCGTCCGGAGCGGGCAGTTCGGCGAGCTGGAGGGTCCACCAGGCGGCTACGGCGGCCCAGCGCAGGACCTCCGGGTCGTCGTGGCCGGCCGGGTCGAGGGAGCGTACGACGACGGGCCGGTCCTGGGTGAGGGTGCCGGTCTTGTCGACGCACAGGACGTCGGTCGCGCCCAGGTCGTGCAGGGCGGGCAGCCGTTTGACGATCACGTCGTGGCGGCGGGCGAGCCGGGCCGCGCCGCGCGCGAGACACGTGGTGACGATCACCGGCAGCATCTCGGGCGTGAGCCCGACGGCGACCGCCACGGCGAACGGCAACGTCTCCAGCCCCCGCCCGCGCAGTGCTGCGCCCGCCATGAGGACCAGCGGGGGTGTCAGCAGCATGAACCGGATCAGCACCCAGGAGATGCCGTGGACGGAACGGTCGAAGGCGGTCCCCTCCGGCGGGGCTCCGGTGTCGGGCCGGTAGGTGGTGCCGAGCCGCGTCCGTGCCCCAGTCTCCAGTACGACGGCGGTGGCGCTGCCCGTGGCGACGCCGCTGCCCTGGAAGCACAGGTGGGGCTCGGCGAACGGGCCGTCGGCCGGGGCGGCGGGGGCCTGCGCCGCGGCCTTGGGGACCGGCTCGGTCTCTCCGGTGAGCGCCGCCTGGTGCACGGTGAGGCCGCGGGAGCGCAGCAGCCGTACGTCCGCGGGGACACGGTCGCCCGGGCCGAGCCGGATCACATCGCCCGGGACCAGTTCGGCGACCGGTATCTCCCGGGCCGACTCCCCTCCCTCGCCGCGCCGCAGCACGGTGGCCGTGCCGGCGACGAGTGCGCGCAGCGTGGCCATCGAGCGGTCGGCCCGGTGCTCGCCGCTCGCCCGCAGCACACAGCTGACGGCGACCAGCGCGAGGATGACGGCCGCGGTGCCCCAGGAGGCGACGGCCGCGGAGACCAGGCCGAGGACGAGCAGTACGGCGGTGAAGGGGTCCCGTATGCCCCGTACGCAACGGCGCGGCCAGGACGGCGTACGCAGTTCGGGCAACGTGTTCTCACCCACCTCCGCGAGCCGCGCCGAGGCCTCGGCGTCGGTGAGACCGCGGGGGCCGCTCTCCAGCCGGCGCAGCACCTGGAGCGGGGTGCCGACGGCCGTCGCAGAGGGCACGGAGGCGGGGGTCTGGTCAGGGACTCCGGAAACGGCACGCAGAGGGGCGGCCCCGGAAGCGGAGCCTCGCTCGGAGGGCGCGGGGACAGCACGGCCGTCACCGGCTCCGGGGGCGGCAGGCCGGTCGGACACGCCGGAAACGGGCTGCCGGTCGCCGGGCCCAGAGGCAGAACCGCGGTCACCGGCTCCGGGAACGGCAGGCCGGTCGGACACCCCGGAAACGGGCTGCCGGTCGCCGGGCCCAGAGGCAGAACCGCGGTCACCGGCTCCGGGAACGGCAGGCCGGTCGGACACCCCGGAAACGGGCTGCCGGTCGCCGGGCCCAGAGGCAGAACCGCGGTCACCGGCTCCGGGGGCGGCAGGCCGGTCGGACACCCCGGAAACGGGCTGCCGGTCGGAGGGCGCGGGAGCGGCGTGCCGGTCAGAGGCCACGGAGGCGGGGGGCCGGGATGTCGCCCGTGCGGTCGGAGAGTCGGTCGACCAGCAGGCGTACGACGTCCACCACGTCCGGGTCGTCGACCAGGTACACCTGGCGGCGGCCCTCGCGGCGGGCCCGGACCAGGCCGGCGAGCTTCAGCTTGGTCAGGTGCTGGCTGACGGCGGGGAGCGCGCCGCCGACCCGCTCGGCGAGCCCCGTCACATCGCTCTCGCCCTGGGCCAGCGCCCACACGATGTGCAGCCGGGCGGGCGAGGCGAGCAGTCCGAAGGCCGCGGCCGCGCGGTCGAGCACGTCGGCGGAGGGATCCTCGAAGCCACTGCCGGCTGCCGCCACGTCGTCGCTCTCCTGTCCGGTCTCGGGTTTCCGGGTCCGCGCTCCTGCCGTAGGAACCGGACCAGTTTAGGGGCCCCGGGGCCGGCTCGGCCGCCTCGCGAGCCTTGCGGGGTGGCTGCGGGGCGGGGCGGTCCTCCGGCCTGAGCCGCACCGCGAGCACCGACCTGCGCCCCGGGGACACACCGGACCCGCGAGGATGGCGCCATGCGCGACCACCCCGACCGCCCTTCGCACCGCGACCTTCCCGGCCCCGTCCACCTCGACGACGTGGACCGTGCGCTGATCCACGCGCTGCACATCGACGGCCGTGCCCTTCAGCCGGATCGCCGCCGTCCTCGGGGTCTCGGCGCAGACCGTCGCCCGTCGCCACCGTCGGCTGCGGGAGCACGCGGCGTTGCGGGTCGTCGGGCTGACGGACCCTCACCAGGCGGGCCGTACACAGTGGTTGGTGCGGCTGACGGCGACGGCGCGCTCGGCGCAGGACATCGCGGCGGCGCTCGTACGGCGGCCCGACACCTCGTGGGTGAAACTCGCCTCGGGCGGCACCGAGATCGTGGCGATCATCCACGCCCCGACCGAGGCGACCCACAACTCCCTTCTCCTGCAGGACATTCCGCGCACCGACGGCGTCACCGCGGTCTCCGCGCACTGTCTGCTGCACACCTACCTGGGCGGCCCCACGAACTGGCGCCGCAGCGCCGACGCGCTCGACGAACGGCAGCAGCGGGAGTTGCGGGAGCGGGCGGAGTCCGGCGGCGGTTACGTGCCGGTTCCGCGTCAACCCGGGCCCGGCGACGCCCGGTTGCCGGCCGCGCTGCAGAAGGACGGGCGGGCCGAGCAGGGCGAGCTGGCCCGGGCCCACCGGCTGGACCCCGGCCACCGTGGCCCGCCGGCTCGCCGATCTGCGGGCGGGCGGGGCGCGGTTCTCGGGGAGGCGGGGCGCGAGGGCGAGGACGGCCGCGGAGACGGGGACGTTCACCAGGAACACGGCACGCCATGAGGAACCGAACAGGTCGGCGTGGGTGAGGACCCCGCCGAGCACCGGTCCGCAGACCGCCGCGAGCCCCCATCACGGGCCCGATGCTGCCCAGCGCACGAGAGAGTTCCGGGCCCGAGAACATCGCCTTGATCAGGCCGACGGACTGCGGGATGATCACCGCCGCCGCGGCCCCCTGCACCACCCGGAAGCCGATCAGCACGGCCGGGCTCGGCGCCAGGGCACACGCCACGGACGCGACCGTGAATCCCACGACCCCGAGGACGAACACCCGCCGCCGCCCGGCGATGTCACCCAGCCGCCCGCCGGTGACCAGCAGCACCGCGAACGGCAGGGTGTAGGCGGCACCGAACCACTGCACGTCCGCCACCGCCCCGCCCAGATCGGCGTGGATCGCGGGCGCGGCGACCTGCACGACGGTGGCGTCCAGCAGGTTCATCGCCTCGCCGAGCAGCAGGGCCACCAGCGCGGCCCAGCGCCACGGGTGGACCGTGCCGGGCGGTGACGTCGCTCGGCTGCTCGTGGTGGTCATGGTGTTTCCTCTCCTCCGAGGTCCTCTGACGGTGTTCGTCAGCGTCGGAGGGCGGCAGGGGCACACTCCAGCCACAGCTGATGGATCGAAGATTTCCTCCAGCACACGGACTCGGATCGAAGAAATCGCACGCCCCGTCCGAAGCGCGCCAGGCGCCCACCAACTACCCTGTTCTGCATGGGAGTTGACGAAACGGCTCACGCCGCGCGGATCTACGACTACATCCTCGGCGGCAAGCACCACCACCCCGCCGACCGGGAGGCGGGCGACGCCATGTGCCGGGAGTGGCCCGCCCTGCCGATCCATATGCGGGCCAACCGCGACTGGATGAACCGTGCGGTGCGATGGCTCGCCGAGGAGGCGGGGGTTCGGCAGTTCCTCGACATCGGCAGCGGGATTCCCACCTCGCCGAACATCCACGAGATCGCGCAGTCGGCCGCCCCCGCCGCCCGGGTCGTCTACGTCGACAACGACCCGCTGGTCCTCGCCCTCTCCGAGGGGTTGCTGAACAGCGCGCCGGAGGGCAGGACGGCGTACGTGGAGGCGGACATGCGCGACCCGGCGGCGATCCTGGACTCGCCCGCCTTCCGCGACACCCTGGACCTGGCCGAGCCGGTCGCCCTGACCGTCATCGCGATCGTGCACTTCCTGCTCGACGAGCACGACGCCGTCGGCATCGTCCGCCGCCTCCTCGAACCGCTGCCGTCCGGCAGCTACCTGGCGATGTCGATCGGCACCGCGGAGTTCGCGCCGCAGGAGGTCGGGCGGGTCGCCCGCGAGTACGCGGCCCGCGACATGCCGATGCGACTGCGCACCTTCGCCGAGGCCGAGGAGTTCTTCACGGGCCTCGACCTCGTCGAACCGGGCATCGTCCAGGTCCACAAGTGGCATCCGGACGGCACGGACGAGGAGACCATCCGCGACGAGGACATCGCGATGTACGGGGCGGTGGCGCGGAAGCCGTGAGCGGGAGGCCGGTCCGCCTCACGCACCGAGCAGGACCACGGACGCGGCCGGTCCGAGGACGCCGTCGGGCAGCTCGGACCTCTCGGCCGTCCCGTCGACCACGCCGACCAGGAACGCGAGCATGCCGCCCGCGCACTCCCACCAGGCGCCGTTGCGCCCGCTGGCGACCACGGGCCACCGCTCCGGATCCGGGCCGGCGGTACGCCAGTAGAAGACGTCGCCGTCGAGTGACTCGCCCCAGGGAAGCAGCCCGCCCGGCTCCGGGTAGGCCGTGTAGTCCTCGGTGTCGCCGGACTCCCGCAGATCCTGCAGGATCTCAAGGCCGTACCGCACTCCTTCGACGAACTCCTCCTCCCGTCCGGGTGTCGGACTCCAGATGCGCAGGAATTCGTCGATCTCGACCGGGGGGTAGGCCTCGGCGAACTCCTTGAAGTCCGCCGGCAGGCCGACGCCCAGTGAGCGCTCCAGGGTGGGCCAGTCGACCCGGCGGGCCGAGGCCGGACGCAGGGCCCGCAGTCCCTGGATGGTGCGTTCGAGGTCCGCAACGTTCAGCATGTGTCCTGCCAGCTCGAGTTGTTCTCCACTGTCACGTCGAACAGCGGCCCGGCCTTGGTGCTGGCCGTCATGTGTATTCCGGTGGGTATGGGGTCCGTGTCGTTGGCGTACTCCAGGGTTCCGGAATAGTGCACCCAGTTGCCCTGCTTGAGTTGCGCCTCCATCTTCTTCTCGCACCGCCGCATGCCGCTCTTGTTCATACGGTCGAATCCGGTGAAGAGGTTCTCGGCCTTCGGTGCCCCGTTGAACTGGTCACCGATGATGTGGGTCTTGTTGTAGGTCGCCCTTCCGGGGCCGAGACTGTTCGAGGGGCCGTCCGGGAATCCGGCCACCGGGACCGATGAAATGCTGTCCCGTTTGCTGCCGCTGGGTTTGAGGTCCGACGGACAGATCAACGCGGTCGCCCCCTGGGCCCGGTTCTCGTCGTCGAGGTCCTGATACTGGTAGCGAACGTCACGCGGCAGGGTGCCGCACTTGGTGTCCTCGTCGGTCGCCGTCCCGTTGCCGGCGGAGCCGTTGGTGGCCGTCGCGACGCCCGTGTCGACGGCCGCCGACGAGCTGGTGGCCTGGTGGGCGGCGGCCGCGGCCGCGTCCTCGTCCGGAGTGGTGCCGATGACGGGGGTGGTGTTGACGCCCCCGACGTTCTGGTTCTTGGGGCGGGTCGGGATGCCGTGGGCGCCACAGTCGTCGGCCGTCGAGGCGGCGAGGGCGAGGCCGAAGAGGAGTTCCTCGGCACTGGCGGAGGCGAGCTCCTCCCAGATGACGTCGCCGACCGCTTCCAGGCCTTCGGCCGCGGCCCCGCCGCTCGCGGAACTCGCGGCGCCGTAGCCGTAGGACAGCGCGCCGCCGAGCGCGACTCCGTAGTAGAGGGACGAGTAGTTGCTCCCGGACGAGCCGTACGAGCCATAGGAGTTGCCGTACGAGACGCTGCCGGAGCCCGAGCCGTGGCCGCTCGAGTGGACCGACGGCTGCCAGTTCATCGCCTCGTCGAACTCGTTCTGGAACTGCCGCTCCTGGTCGGCGATCTGCTGCTGCAGGGCTCGTTCGTCGGCGGCCTGGCGGGCCATCTCCCGGGCGTTCTCCCGCTCCCAGGCCTCGTGCTGGTCCCGGGAGTACTTCTCCAGCCGGTCCCAGGCGCCCGCCTGCCACTGCTTGAGCCAGGCCTGCTGGGCCTCGTAGGCCTCCTCCTGTGCCTTGATGTCGTCGCTGGAGCAGGCGTCGTGGCCGGAGGTGTCCGTGGCGTCGAGCGGGTCGTCGTTTCCGTAGGCGTACGGGTTGGCGTTGACCGCCGGGGTGGGCGGGTTGCTCACCGTGTCCGCGCTGGTGAAGTCTCCGGCGGCGGGGTTGTACCAGCGGGCGGCGGCGTTGACGTAGCCCGTCCCCGGGTCGGTCCAGCCGGACTGGTAGCCGAGGTCGGTCCTGCTGCCGCTGGTGGAGGTGGGCGTGCCGTAGGCGTCGTAGGCGGTGGAGCCGGTGAGCGCGGTGCCGGTGGCGGTGAAGGTGCCGGTGACGTCGCCATGGCTGTTGGTCAGGGCGAGGCCGGCGCCCGTACCGTCGGCCGCGCCGACCGCGAGCACGCCGTCGTACGGGTCCCGGGCGAAGTCCTGGGTGCCGTCGGAGACGGGGCTGTTGGTGCCGTCGGCATAGCTGAAGGTGGCGCTGCGGCCGCCCGAGGTCGCGGTGGCCAGACGGCCCAGGCCGTCGTAGCCGTAGCTGCCGCCGGTTCCGGTGGCGGTCAGCTCGTCGAAGGCGTCGGAGGTGTACGTGGTCGTGGAGCCGCCGGAGGTGACGCTCGACGTCGTTCCGCGCGCGGTGTAGGCGTAGGTGGTGGTGGCCGACCCGCTGGTGACGGAGGTCAGTTCGTTGCGGGCGTTGTAGGTGGCGGTGGCGGAACCGGCGCTGGTGCGGTTGCCGTTGGCGTCGTAGCCGTAGCTGGTGGTGGCCGAGCCGGTGGCCGCGGACTTCAGACGGCCGGCGTAGTCGTAGTCGTACGTGCTGGTGCCGGAGCCCGCGGTGCCGGTGGTGGTCTGGGTGGCGATCTGGCCGTCGGCGTTGTACGTGTACGCCACCGACGCCTCCGTGGTCCCCGAAGGGGTCTTCAGGACGTCGGAGGTGAGCTGGTGGGACGTGTTGTAGTCGTAGCTGCGGGTGGCGCCGCCCGTGCCGTAGCTGACGCCCTTGGTCTGGCCGAGCTGGTTGTAGGTGAGCGTGGCCGTGGTGCCGGTCAGCGGGTCGGACTCGCTGTCGACACGGCCGTCGGCGTCGTAGCCGAAGGTGGCGGTGCCGGTGGCGTCGGTGCGGGTGGCGATGTCGCCGTTCGGGTCGTAGCCGTAGTTCGCGGTGCCGCCGGGGCCGGCCATGGTGAGGAGGAGGCCTCGGTCGTCGTAGGCGAAGGTGTCGGTGCCGGTCGGTGCGGAGACGGAGGTGAGGCGGCCGTCGGCGTCGTAGCCGAAGGCACGGGCCGCGGTGGCGGCTTCGGCGCCGGTACCGGACTCGGCGGTCAGCAAGCCGTTCTCGTCATGGGTCTCGGTGATCGTGACCCCGCCGGGACGGGTGATGGTGTGCTGGTTGCCGTCGGCGTCGTAGGAGAAGGTCGTGGTGCGGTCGGCGGCCGAGGTGAGGCCGGTGACGCTGGGAGCGACGCTGGTCTCCTGTGTGCCCAGCGGGTTGTAGGTGTAGGAGGTCGCGTTCTTGTCGGCGTCGGTGTAACGGGTCTCGTTGCCCGCGGCGTCGTAGCCGAAGGAGGTCGTGATCGAGGTGGTCGCGTCCACCGGCTGGGTCTGGCTGACGGTCCGGTTCAGCGCGTCGAAGGTCGCGGTGGTCGTATGCTGCCGCGCGTCGGTGGCCGAGGTCTGGTTGCCCGCCGCGTCGTAGCCGTACGAGGTGGAGCTGAGGGTGGCGCCGTTCGCGTCGAGGCGTGCGGTCGAGACGAGGCGCTCCGCCTGGTCGTAGCCCTGGGTGGTCGCCGTGGAGTCGGGGGCGGTGGTCCTGACGACCTGCCCGGCGGCGTCGTACGCGTACGCGGTGGTGTTGCCGAGCGGGTCCGTGACGGTGCTGGTCTCGCCGAGTGCGTCGTAGGTCGCGGTGGCCGTGTTGCCCAGCGGGTCCTTGATGGAGGTGAGGTCGCCGAGCCCGTCGTAGCCGTATGTCGTCGTGTAGGCCGCCGAGGCGGGCTTCCGCTCCACCTGGGTGCTGGTGGCGCGCCGGCCGAGAGCGTCGTAGGTGGCCTCGGTCCGGGCGCCGGTCGGCTCGGTGGTGTTCAGTACCTCGCCGTCGGTGTCGTAGCCGATGTGGGTGACCCTGTCGCCGGGCAGGGTCTGCCGGACCTGGTCGCCCAGCTGGTCGTAGACGTACGACGCCATCTTGTTCAGCGGGTCGGTCACGGTGTGCACGTCGCCGAGCGCGTCGTAGGTGTACGAGGTGGTCGGGGTGATCGTGCCGGAGCCGTCCGGCGGGGTGTACGCGGGATCGGACACGGCCTGGACGCGCCCGTCGAGATCGTAGGTGGTGGTGACGATGTTCCCGTCGGCGTCGTCGGACTCGACCTGGTCGCCGAAGGTGTCGTAGCCCGACTTCGCTACGGCCACGGTCTGTTGGGCGGCGCCCCCGCCCGTCTCGGTGCTGACGGGCGGGGAGGACGTGGTGGTGAGCCGGCCACCCTCGTCGTAGGTGTAGGTGGTGGTGTACGCGGACGCGGTGGCGCCGGGGGCGTTACCGCGTGCGTCGGTCATCGTGAGCGGCAGGCCCCGCTGGTCATACGTCCAGGAGGTGGTCTGCGGCGCGGAGCCCGCGGTGCCGCCCGAGGTGTGCAGGGAGGCCGCCTCGGCCGCGGTGAGGACGCGGTTGTACGTCTGGACGTTGCCGATCGAGCCGTTGAAGTACTGGGCGGCCGCCCCGGCCGTGTACCCGCGTCCGATCACCAACGGTCCGGAAGCGGCGATGGGTGTGGTGTCCGTCGCCGTGTTCTGGACGGTGCCGTTGACGTACAGCGTCATCTTTCCGCTGCTCGCGTCGTACGTGCCGACCAGGTGGGTCCAGGTGTTGAGGGTGGGGGCCGCCGTGGAGGTGGCGCCGGCGAGGGTGGGTGACGCGACATCGGTGGTGGCGCGGTCGAAGGCCCAGCGGCCGGCGGTCGGGTTGTAGTCGAGCGAGAACCCGGCGGCCTGGGTGCCCTGCTGGGCCATGACGGTCTGCCAGGTGCCGCTGGGCGTGGTGGTGATCTTCGCCCAGGCGGACACCGAGAAGCTCTTGGCCGTGTCGAGCACCGGCCCGCCCGTGGTGATCTGTCCGGCGCCTGTGAAGACGGCGGAGCCGCCGTTCTCCGGTGACCAGCTCGTGGACGCGTTGAGATTGCCGGCGTTCCCGGCGCCGGAGCGGTCGCCGGCGGTCGGGTTCTCGCCGTCGTCCAGCTTCCACCAGCCCGCCGCACCCAGTGAGACCGGCGACTCGCCGGTGGTGGTGGACGACGAGTAGAGCTGGCCGATCTCGGCGCCGGTGAGCTCGCGTCCGTACAGCTGGACGTCGTGGATCCGGCCGGCGAACCAATTGACCGAGGCGCCCGCGGCCTTGCCCCGGCCGATCGCCACGCCCGCGGTGCTGGCCATCGGAGTGGGGTCGGACACGGCGGTGCAGCCGTCGCAGACGCCGCTGACCTCGACGCCGTTGACGTAGAGGCTCATGTTCCCGAGGGCGTCGGAGACGCCGACCAGATGGGTCCAGGTGCCGGCCGTGGCAGCCGCGGTGGCGGAGGCGACGTAGCTCGTGGCGGAGGTGGTGTCGTTGCTCGCCCGGACGAAGGCCCAGGACTTGGTGGTGTGGTTGTACTCGAGTTGGAAGGCGCTGTTCTGGGCGCCCTGCTGGCTGACGACCGTGAAGTCCTTCGTGGTGCTGGTGGCGTTCAGATAGGCCCACGCCGAGACGGAGAAGGCCTTGCTGGTGTCCACCACGGGTGTGCCGCTGGTGAGGATCGCGCCGGAGGTGCCGTTGAAGGACGTGTAGTTGCTGCCGGGCGGGCCCCAGGAGGCGCCGGTGCCCGGGGTGCCGGTGAAGCCGTTCCCGGAGGAGTCGGCGGCGCCGACCGCGCCCTCGGCGAGCGGCCAGTAGCCGGTCGGGCCGGTGGTGTCGGTCCGCACGGACTGCGCGGTGCGGTTTCCCGCGGCGTCGTACGAGTAGCCGATCTGCCGGGTCTGGCCACCGCCGGTGAGGACGCGGGACAGAACGTTGTCGTCCGGGTCGAAGGTGTTGACGGTGATCCGGTTGACGCCGGACGGGTCGACCGCGGTCTTCGTGATGCGGTCGGCGGCGTCCACGGTGTACTGGGTCTGCTTGACGCAGGCCGTGCCGGACCAGACGTCGCACTCCCAGGTCATGTTGCCGGCGGCGTCGTAGTCGTACGCCTTGGTGGTGACGGCGGACGAGGTGCCGGAGGCATCGGTCTGCGACTGCAGCAGGTTGTCGTCGAAGTAGCTGTAGGAGGTGGTCCGGCCCATGGAGTCGGTGACGGACGCGAGCCGCCCGGCCGGGTCGTAGGCCCGGGACTCCATGACCAGGTCGGTCGGATCGGAGGGCGCGGTCGGGTCCCCGGTCCAGCCGAGCAGGGTGGTGGTGAGGAGCTGACCCGTCGGCGAGTAGGCGTAGCGGTAGGTGGTGCCGGCCGGGTCGGTCTGCGTCGCCCTGCGGCCGAAGGTGTCGTAGGTGTACGCGGTGACGGAGCCGGCCGGGTCGGTGACGGTCTTGACGCGGTCGTTGTCGTCGTAGGTGTAGACGGTGGCGCGAGTGGTGTCGTGGCCGGTGGTGTCGGCGGTCGACGTCGACAGCAGGTCGCCGTCCGCGTCATAGCCATAGGTCGTCTTCGGCGTGTGGGTGACGCCCCTGACCGCGTCAGTGGTCGCCGGGCCGGTCATGGTGGCGGTGCGCCCCAGGGCGTCGTACGTGTACTGGGTCTGTACGCCGCCGACGGGCGCCCCGTAGTAGGTGAACGTCACCGGGTACGTGTCGGAGCCGACCGCCTTCCAGGTGCGGTGTCCGAGGGTGTCGATCCCGTAGTAGGCGACCTGGCCGGACGGGGCCGTCTCGCTGCAGACCTGCCCGAGGGAGTAGGTGCCGCAGTAGTGGTAGCGCGTGACCCTGCCGCTCGGGTCGGTGACCGAGGCGAGCATGCCGAACGGCTCGGTGTCGACACGGCCGACGTTGTCGGTGTAGGTCTCGCTCTTGCTGTAGTACCGGTAGCGGGTGGTCCGGCCGTTCGGGTAGTCGCCGGTCGGCGGTGTGGTCACGGAGGCCAGGGCGCCGAACGGGGTGTAGGTGTAGGCCGTGCGGTGGGCCGGGTCGGCGGTACCGGTCGCGCCGGAGCGGGCGTCGGCGGCGTAGAGGACCTTGCCGTTCAGCGGGTCCATCGGGTTCGCCGCGTTGGTGTGGTAGCTGAAGTACGACGTCTGGCAGGAGTTGACCTGCCGACAGGTGGTCGTCGACAGGACGTTGCCGTACGCGTCGTGCTGACGGCTGGTCGCGTGCCCGTCGGGGTCGGTGACGGCGTCCTGGAAGCCGAGGGAGTCGTAGGCGTACGTCGTCTTTCCGCCGAGGGCGTCGGTGACGGCGGTGGTGCGGAAGCCGTTCGCCGGGTCGAAGGCGTAGGTCTCGGTGTGCTGCGCGGGGTCGGTGACCGTCGTCCTGGTCGACGGCATGAGCAGCGTCGCCGAGCCCTTGGCCTGGTACAGCCCGAGCGCGGCCTCGACGCTGCTCTGGCCGATGTCGGTACGGTAGATCCCGACCTGGCCGATCTCCCCGGTGAAGTAGCCGAGCGCGTTGGTGGGAGGCTTGGGCCAGGAGCCGGCGATGTATCCGGCCCCGACGGTGACGGTGGACTCGCCCCAGGTCTTCACCTGGCCCGCGATGGACTTGCCGCTGCGGGTGGCCTGGCTCTGTCCGTCGAGCCACAGCGTCTGGGTCGTGCCGCTCGCGGTCAGCGTCACCAGGTGCCAGTTGCCGTCGTTGACCGCCGCCTTGGACGCCATCGGGGAGAGACTGCCGTCCCAGAACTGGCCGCGCAGCAGACCGTCGGAGCCGATGTACAGCGCCGGGGTGTAGTTGCCGCTGAGCGTGGTCCCGATCTGGCCGTTCTGGTACGAGAAGAGGACACCGCCCGCCTGTTTGGTGTTGAACCACAGGGCGACGGACGCACTGCCGCCGCTGTCGTCGAGGGCCCCGGACGGCAGCGACAGATAGGAGGAGGTGCCGTTGAACCCGGCCGCGGAGTCCCCGCCGGGACCGAAGATGCCGGGTTCGCCGAGCATGACGTCGTTGTAGATGCCGTCGGAGGCGCCGTCGGCCGTGGTGTCGATGCCGTACTGGTCGGCGGCGGTGAGACCGGACGACTCGGTCATCGGGTAGTCGAGCGAGGGGCGGGTGCCGCGGACGGCGCCGTAGTAGTAGTCGTTGCTGCCGGTGGTGACCGGGGCGGCCAGTTGGTAGCTGCCGCCGTCGGCGTCGGTGACGGTGGACGCGCGGTCGGTCAGCGCGTTGTAGCCGACGGTGAGCGCGGTCTTGCCGGAGGGCAGGGTGGTGCCGGTCAGTTCGCGGGAGGCGAGGGTGGCGGAGGCGTACTCCTGCTGCACGGCGGGCAGGCCGAGCGGATGCTGGAGGAAGGAGACGTCCTCGATCTGGCCGTTGAACCAGCCCAGCGCGTTGCCGGACGGGACCGAGGGCCAGGAGCCGGCGAGTTCGCCCGCGCCCACGGTGGTGTAGGGCCAGGCTCCGAAGCTGATGGTGCTGCCCGTGAGGGTGGCCACCTTGGCACCGTCCAGGAACAGGGTCTGGTCGGTACGGGCGCCGGAGAGCACCACGTAGTGCCATGTGCCGTCGTTGACCACGCTCGGCGAGGCCATCGGAGCGGCGTGTCCGTTCCAGAACTCGGCGCGGAGCTTGCCGTCGGTGCCGACGTAGATCGACGGGACGTAGCCGGAGGAGACCGAGGTGCCGGGCTTGCCGCTCTGGTACGAGAAGAGCGTGCCGCCCGCCTGAGTGGTCCTGAACCACATGCCGACGGCGAGGTTCGTGCTGTTCGCCGGCAGGTTGTCGGGCAACGCCATGTACGAGCTGGTGCCGTTGAAGGAGCCCGCGGTGGCGGGGGTGCCGGCCAGCGGCCCGGTCTGGCCCAGGGTGACATTGGCCAGGGTGGCGTCGGTGGTGCCCTCGCCCACGACCACGGCGTCCTTGGCCGTGGCGGAGCCGGTGGCGTCACCGAGCCGCCAGTAGTCGGTGGGGTTGGAGTCCAGGACCATCGAGGCGAAGTGCGATCCGGAACCGCTGCCCGAGGTGTAGCCGTACTTCGTGCACGCCGTCGAGGGGGTGGAGCTGGAGGCCGGCGGGCACACCGAGGTGAGGTCGCCCGCGCTGTCGTAGCCGTACGTCCACGGGTTGACGGTCCCGGAGACCCTGCGGGTGGTCACCTGGCCGACGTGCGGCACGTTCTTCACCGTGCCGTCGGACGCCGTGACCTGCTGGACGCCCCAGGTGAGTTCGAGCAGGACGGTCTGGTCGGGGAGGTGGTTGGTGGCGCCGTCGTTGAAGCCGTTGTCCTGGTCCAGGGAGTAGCCGATCTGGGTCGGCTCCTCTGGCTGGATCGTGCTGCCGTCGGGCAGGGTGAGGGTGACCGGCTTCCACTCCAGGTCCAGGCCGTGGCCGTTGCGGTTGCCGAACTCGGTCAGGCCCCAGTACGCCTGTCCGGTGACCGGATCGGTGACCTGGTTCTGGAAGAGGTACCGCATGCCCGACCTCTGGGTCAGCATGAAGCCGCTGGTGCCGTATCCGGCCGGCGGCGCCGACAGGACGGCGTAGTCACCGGCCGGCGGGCTGTAGGTGCCGTCGCCGTTGGCGCCGAACCGTTCCTGTCGCCCGTCGGCCAGGGTGATCACCACGTTGCCCGAGCCGTCCGCGTCCTCCGTCGCCCGCATGTCGAACACGGACGACCAGCCCGCACCGAACGCCTTGAAGACTCCCGGGTCCAGGCTGTTGTACGTGCGGTCGACGCTGAGCGTCGGGCCCTCGGCCGGGCCGCGGACGGTCGCGTCGGTGGTCTCGGTCGAGTAGTCGCCCAGTTGCGGGTCGACGCCCTTGACGGTGGCGTCGTACGGAGCCGCGCCGAGGTGCGCGGTGACCAGCGGCTGCGGGGCGGACGGGATGGTGAAGTAGTCGGGCGCCGACCAGAGCGAGGCGGCGTTTCCGTCGCTGACCTGTGCGGTCCAGTAGAAGGTCTTGCCCCAGGCGAGCTTGCCCGACGGCACGGTCCAGACGGGCGTGGTGAGCGAGCCCGAGGAGGCCAGGGCGGCCGTCGACCCGTTGGCGTAGACATTGAACGAGTAACTGAGTCCGGTGGCCGGGTAGTTGTCCGCGTCGTGCGCCGTCACCGCCAGCGTCGGGGTGAGGCTGAACACCGAGCCGTTGTTGCCCGGGGTGAAGGTGTCGATGATCGGTGGGTTGTTCACCACCGGCAGGGAGTAGCAGGTCTGCGGGACGCCGTAGGTGGAGAACAGTGTCCCGTTGTAGGACATGTCCCAGCAGATCAGATACGTCTGCCCGGCGGTGAGCGCGGGAATGGACGCGGTGACGGTGACCGGCTTGTTCGGCGCGACTGTCGAGGGCATCGCGGCCGGCGTCGCGGCGGGGCTGGTGAGCAGAGTGCGGGTGGTGCCGGAGACGGTGTAGAGCTGGTACGACAGCTTGTAGCCGTTGGTCGGGGTCCAGGTGGCGGTACCGCGGTTCTGCACGGTGACCTTGCCCCAGCCGGGCTGGTTGTTCCAGGGCGAGGCGTAGCTGACCTCGGAGTAGGACGCTCCGGCGCCGTTGGGCGTGTACTCGACGGCCAGGTAGGGGTCGTCGGCGTAGAACTCCTTGGCCGCCGCCGCGGTGGAGGCCGCGCTGAGCCGCACGCCGTAGTTGGACGCCCAGCCGTGGGCCCAGTTCATCACCGTCTTGGTGTCGAGGCTGATGCCCTCCCATTGCCGGCCGTTGGAGCAGTCGGTGCCGGCCGCGAAGCTCGCGGTGCCGATCTGCGCTCCGGCCGCGGGACCTGGGTACGTGTCGATCTTCGTCGGATCCCAGGAGGCGGAGACCGGCGCCACGTTCACCGCCTGGGCGGAGCAAGTGCCGGTGGTGTCCTGGCCGGAGTACTCGGTGTCCAGCCACAGCGTCGAGTTGACGACGTAGTCGTTGGCGAACTGCGTACCGAAGCCGCTGAACTGGAGGAACGTGTTGTAGTCGTGGCTCTGGTACTTGCCGACGTACAGCTGCCCGTTGCCGTGGAAGTTCTGGGTGACCCCGGACTCGACATAGGTCGAGGAGGAGGCGTTGCCCTGGCCGGTCGGGTTGCCGGTGGCCGCCCGCGCCGTCCGGCCGGTCTCGTAGGACGCGGTGCCCGCGTGGTGCGCGCCGGACGCGGCGCTCGTGCCCGTCTTGGGAATGCGTTCCCAACTGCCGTCCTGGCGCCGGCGGTTGACGGCATGAGTGTGGATCTGCGCCGTATAGGTGCCGTCGGCGTTCTTGTAGACGGTGGTGGTCGCGGTGTCGAGTCTGGGCTGCTCCACGCTGGTGGACATGTGGAAGCCCCGAGGCTTTGTCGCCGACGGGGCGGAGACGGCCTTCGGGGCTTTGTGGATCCTGCTGCCCGAGCCGATCGGTGTGTTCTGTCTGCCGTGGGCCCGGTAGGCGCCGACGGCGCCCTTCACCTTGGCGGGGCCCGCTGCGGCGAGGTTCGACCGGGCTCTGCTCTTGGTCGCCGACGCGGACACCTCATGCTTCTTGCCCGCCGCCGTGCCGGCCGGCTGCCGCGGGGTGGCCGGCCGAGCCGCCGACACAGGCAGCGCCTGTGCCGACTGTCCGGCTAACGCACCGAACAACGCGCCGGCAGCGACGAGCGCCGTCGCTCTCAGTGAAAAGCGCGCACGCCGATGGGATGTCCCGAAGCGGCCCATGTGTGGATTCCCCCGCCACCGCACAGTTCGTCTACGAACTTCTGACAGCGAGGGGTTGTATCAGCCGGTCGGGTCGTTGCAACAGCCTTCTATCTCCGGACATCACCACAGAAACATCACATGACACACGCAGGTTTGAAGACCTCATGAGTCACCCTTGACTGTTCCATGCCAACATTGCAGGCCAATCTTCCTGTGAAGCAAGGAAGTTGATGTGCCGTCAGGGCACAGGCGGGGGAAGAATTCCGTGCGGGGGATTGTCAGGTCCTGGGCGTACGCCGCCCTGCCGTCGCTGCTGGTGCTGTCCACCGGGTCGGCCCCGGCCGCGCCCGTACCCGCCGCCGCGCAATGGCCGCTGGACGCCCGGCACTTCGACGCGTCCCGGGTCTGGCCGCTCAGCGAGGGGGACCACGTCACGGTGGCCGTGGTGGACACCGGCGTGAACGCCCGTCACCCGGACCTGGCCGGGCGGGTCCTGCCCGGCACGGATCTCACCCACCAGGCCGCGACCGGCCAGGTGGACCTCTCCGACGACTCCCACGGCACCTCCATCGCCGGAGTCATCGCGGGCGGCGGCGGCAAGGACGGAGCGGTGGCGGGCCTGGCGCCCAGGGCGACCGTCCTGCCCGTGCGGGTCAGCTCCGGCACCGCGGCGGACCCGCTCGCGCTGGCCCAGGGAATCGTCTACGCGGCCCGCCACGGGGCCGATGTGATCAACGTGTCCATGGTCACCACCACCGCCGACCCACAACTCCGCGACGCCGTCTCCTACGCCGTCCAGCACGACATCGTCGTCGTGGCCGCCGCGGGCAACAGCGGCCGCGCGGGGAACCCCGTGACCTACCCGGCGGCCTTCCCCGGCGTCGTGGCCGTCTCCGGAACCACCCGAACCGGAACGTTCTGGCAGACCAGCGAGTCGGGCCCGTACGTCGCCCTGGCCGGGCCCGCGGTCGGCATCTACTCGGCGAAGAACAGCGGCGGCCACCTCACCGAGGACGGCACCAGCTACTCGGCCCCGTATGTCGCCGCCGCGGCCGCGCTGCTGCGGTCCCGGTACCCGAAGGAGAGCGCCGGACAGATCATCGGCCGGCTCATCGGGACCGCCGACCGCTCCGCGGACGGGCCCCGGCGCGACGAGCACCTCGGCTACGGCGTCGTGGACCCGCTCAAGGCGCTCCACGCGCCGGAACCGGCGTCCCGCGCCAACCCGCTGCTCGGCTCGGCCGCCGCCCCCTCGGGACGGGGGTCGGCGACCGGACCGGGCCGGGCGGCCTGGACGGCAGGGGCCGTCGGGGCGGCGGGCGTCTTGGTGGCCGCGGGCATCGTCGTCCACCGCCGTCGTCGGCGCGCTCCGCGCACCCGCTGACACCCCCGTCGACCAGAGGATCCGCATGCAGGTACCGCACCGCGTCGCCCCCTTCACCGCCCTCGTCCGCCGCCACCCCGCAGTGAGTGCCGCGGCTGTCGCCCTGGGCGTCCTCACCGGCGTGCTCCTCACCGTGTTCCTGACCGGCGGCCGGTCCGCCCCACGGGCCGCCAATGTCTCCCGCAACCTTCGCGCCTGTCTGCTCGACTCCCCCGCGAACTCCACCGACGCCGCCCTCACCCGGGCGACCTGGCAGGGCCTGCGGGCTGCCGCCGACACCGGCAAGGTCAACGCACAGCGCTTCACGGCCCCCACCGTCGACGCCAAGGCGGCGCTGCCGTACATCAACGGCGCCGTCCAGCACCACTGCGGCCTGATCTTCGCGGTGGGCACCGGGATGAGACCCGCGACGGAGGCCGCCGCCAAGGCCAACCCGCGCCAGCAGTTCGTTCTCGTCGGCACCACCTCCTCGCACGCCCACGTCTCGGCCATCACGGCGTCGGACGACGCCCCGGGCGCGCTGGCCGACAAGGTGAGGAAATTCGTCTCGGCACGGCTCTGACGTTCATGGGGCCGACTGGCATCCCATGATGGGTGCCGACCGGCAACGACCGCACGGTCGTTCCAGGGTCGTCAAACATCACGAAGCGGCACCAGTGACTCACTTAAAGTGGCTGCTCACTTGACTACCGGCGGTCACACGCGATTGGCTCCGGCCAGCGAGTGTCACCCGGACGGCGTGCGGCGTGCCGGACAACGGCCGGTGACGTGTTCGCGCTGTTCCTCCAGCTCGGCCGCACAGCGAGGTGCCGCACTCCCATGAAGACTCCTCCTTCATCCCCCCTCTCCCGCAGACCGGTTCGCCTCGCGGCCGTGGCCGTGGTCGCCGGGCTGCTCATGGCGGGCTGTTCCGCGTCCGGCGACGGGTCGGACGCCACGGCGGACGCCGTCGGCAAGGCGGGCGGCGGCGCTCGCATCAAGGTCGCCATGGTCACGCACGGCGCGAAGGGCGACGCCTTCTGGGACCTGGTGAAGAAGGGCGCCGAGGACGCGGCGGCCAAGGACGGCGTCGATCTGACGTACGCCAGCGACTCGGACGCGGCCGGGCAGGCCGAGCTGGTGCGGGACGCGATCCGGGACAAGGTCGACGGCATCGCGGTGACCCTCGCCAAACCGCAGGCGATGAAGGGGCCGATGGCCCAGGCGCGGGGGGCGGACATCGCCGTGGTCGGGATCAACTCCGGTATCGACTCCTGGAAGTCCGAGGGGCTGCTGGAGTACTTCGGGCAGGACGAGAGCGTGGCCGGACAGGCCGTCGGCACCAAGCTGGACGGCCTGAAGGCCAAGCACGCCGTGTGCGTCATCCACGAGCGCGGCAACGTGGCGCTGGAGGCGCGCTGCGCGGGCATGAAGAAGACCTTCGACGGCCAGCTGGAGAACCTCTACGTCGAGGGCACCGACGCGAACGCGACCGCCGCCGTGATCACGGCCCGGCTGCGGCAGGACCCGACGATCGACGAAGTGGTCACCCTCGGCGCCCAGTTCGCGCTGCTGGCCGTCAAATCGGTGAAGGCGTCGGGCAGCAGGGCCAAGGTCGCCACCTTCGACCTCAACAAGGACCTGGTGAAGGCCGTCCAGAACGGCAGTGTGCAGTTCGCCGTGGACCAGCAGCCGTATCTGCAGGGCTATCTCGCGGTGGACGGGCTCTGGCTGTACCGGACCAACGGCAACATCAGCGGCGGCGGTGTCTCCCCCGTGCTCACCGGACCGGCGTTCGTGACCAGGACCAACGTGGCCGCGGTCGCCCGGTTCGCGGAGCGTGGGACGCGCTGAGCCGGCCGCCGGACGACATTTCGTACAGCAATGTCGCGAAAGAATCGGAGACCAGTGGCACGTGCGGTCACTTGTACGGATAGCATCCTGTGCACCCCTTCTCTCCCAGCTCACGGCCACCCCCGTCTCCGTCTCCCCTCCCCTTCTCCGTTCCGCTGATCGCCTAGGACGACGATGTCTCCACGGAAAGGTCCCCGGCGCCGGCTCGGCTCCATACGTCTCTCCCTGATCCTGCTGGCCCTGGTACCCAGCGTCACGCTCGCCGCGATGTGGGGTGTGACGACGACCCAGATGTTCACCGAAGGGCTACGGCTGCGCGCGCAGACCGAGTTGAGCCAGGCGACCGGTGCCATGGGCACCGAGGCCACGCTCGCGCTGCAGCGGGAGCGCAGTCTGTCGGCGGCCTGGCTGGCCCACGACCCGCGCGGCTCCCGGGCCGCGCTGGACGCACAGCGCAAGGTGACGGACAAGGCGGTCGCCAAGCTGGTCGGCCAGTCCGACGCCATCAACAAGGCGCCGGCGCGCATCTCGGACCGGCTGTACTCGGTGCTCGGTTCGGTCGGCAGCCTGGAGTACTACCGGGGGCAGGTGGACGACCCGACCGACATCACCACCGCGCAGGCGCTGGACCAGTACGGTTCGATCATCGACGACCAGATCCATGCCTTCCAGGAGCTCTCCCAGGTCGACGACGGCGACCTCACCTCGCAGGCCGGTCCGCTGGTCGCGCTGGAGCACGCGGCGGAGCTGGTGGCGCAGGAGGACGCGCAGCTGACCCTCGCCTGGCCGTCCGGACATCTGGGCGAGAAGCAGTGGGCCACCTTCGCGCAGCTGGTCAACACCCGGCGCTGGCTGGTCGAGGACCAGATCGTGCCGTCGCTGACCGGCAGCGCGAAGACGCAGACCGAACGGATCCTGCAGAGCCCCGAGTGGCAGGGCGTGCAGGACATCGAGGACAAGGTGCTCGCGGCCCGGGCCTCCGCCGCCGGCGGGAGGATCGCGCTGCCGGACGCGCGCGACCAGTGGGCGGCCGCCTTCTCGAAGGTCGGCGACGAGTACGGGCGGATGATCCAGGCCCAGACGTCGGGGCTGCTCGAACACAGCGCCGACAAGGCGCAGAGCCTCCTGGTCACCGCCGCCTGGCTGAGCGCGGGCGGCCTGATCGCGCTGCTGCTGTGCGTGGGCATGTCCTGGCGGATCACCCGCTCGCTGTCGCGGCGGCTGCGAGGGCTGCGGGAGGCCACGCTGAGCCTGGCGGAGGAACGGCTGCCGGACGTGGTGGCGCGGCTGGACCGGGGCGAGAAGGTCGACGCGGACGAGGCGACGCCGCCGCTGGACTACGGCGGCGACGAACTGGGCCAGGTGGCGAGGGCGTTCAACAAGGCGCAGCGCACGGCCGTGCACACCGCGGTCGAACTCGCCGACATCCGGCGGGGTTTCCAGAAGGTCATCCTCGGTATCGCCCGCCAGTCGCAGAACCTGGTCAACCTGCAGCTCACCAAGCTGGACGCGCTGGAGCGCGAGCACACCGACCCGGACGTGCTCAAGGGCCTGTACGAACTGGACTCCACGGCAAGCCAGTTGCGGCGGTACGAGGAGAACCTGGTCATCATCAGCGGGGAGCAGCCCCGGCGCAGCTGGCGGGAGCCGGTCGCGCTGATCGACATCCTGCGCAGTGCGGTGGGTGAGGTCGCCGAGTACCGGCGGGTCGAGGTGCACACCGACGAGGACGTCTACCTGGCGCCGCCCGCGGTGGCCGACGTGATCCACCTCCTCGCCGAGCTGATCGACAACGCGACGGCGTACTCGCCCTCGCCGGCGCCGGTCGGGGTGCGGGCCGCGATGGTCGCCAAGGGCCTTGTCGTCGAGGTCGAGGACCGCGGACTCGGCATGTCCGAGGAGGACTACGCCTCCTTCAACGAACAGCTCGCGGTGGAACCGAAGTTCGACGTGGTGGCCCTCGCCGGCGACCTCCGCCTCGGCATGTTCGTCATAGCCCGCCTCGCCACCCGCCACGGCATAGCCGTCACCCTGCGCGCCTCGCCGTACGGCGGCACGACGGCGATCGTGTTGCTGCCGCACGAGATCGTGGTGCGGGAGGCGGCGGACGGCGGGGAGCGGACCGGGGCCGGAGGGGGTGCCCGACGGGGCTACGCCGCGGGCACGGGAGCCGCTGAACAGGCGTGGGACGCCGACCGGGAGCATGTCCCTGAGGCACCGGCCGGGGTCTCGGCCTCGGTTCCGACGGCACGTGGCCGGGACGCCCTGGACGGAGGCGAGCACGCCCGCGCCGAGGAGACCGACGGCCCGGGAGAGGCCGGCCACGCCGAGGACACCGGGCGGGCGGAAGGCGACGCGCGCTCGGGTTCCGCGCAGATGGGCGGCGGCACAGGTGGGGACAGGGTCGCGGACGCCGGGGCGGACGGGGCCGACCGTGCGGGAGACGGCTCGCGCACGGGCGGAGGCAGGCACGCCGCAGCCGCCCGCGCTGCCGACGAGACCGAGGGCACGTCGAAGGCGCGCGGCGCCGGCGGAGGCAGGCACGCAACTGGTGCCACGCCGGCAGAGGCGGACGAAGCCGGAGACACGGCCGCGACCGGCCGTGCAGCCGACGCCATACGTGGCTCCGCCCCCGGAGGCGAATACGTAGTCGGCCAGGGTCGCCCTGCGGAGCTCGACCAGGAAGCCGGGCAGGGCCGGGAAGCCGGGCTCGACCGGGAAGCCGGGCAAGGCCGGGAAGCCGGGCAAGGCCAGGAAGCCGGGCTCGACCGGGAAGCCGGGCAAGGCCAGGAAGCCGGGCTCGACCGGGAAGCCGGGCAAGGCCGCGGAGCCGGACCAGGCCAGCAAGCCGGGCTCGACCGGGAGTCAGGGCTTGCCCGAGGCCTCGGACGGGCGGGCGGCGGCGGGAGCGCGGACGGTGGACGGGCGGACGGGGGCGGACGTGCCGACGCGGTCGGCGGCGGACGTGCCGACACCGTCGGCGGCGGACGTGCCGACACCGTTGGCGGACGGAGGGGCGCGGCCGAACCCGCGGACGCCGAGCCCCAGCCCCTCACCCGCCGTCCCGGCCTCGCCCCCCTCCCCCGCCGGGTCCCCCAGACCAGCCTGGCCGCCGAGTTGCGGGAGGAGTCGGAGATCCGGCAGGACGGGCATGTCGACGAGTTCACCGCGGAGCAGGCCGCCTCCTCGCTCGCCGGGTTCCAGCGCGGCACGCTCCGGGCACGTGACGACGAGGGCACGGCGGAGTACGACCAGGAGGAGACCCCCGTACCGGAAGACCCGCAGGATCCGGACCCGCAGCCACCCGCCACCGCCGCACAGGTGCCCGCCACCGGCCCCCACGTCCCCTCGCCCCCGCCCGCCGACCGCTGACGAAGGACACGTCATGACACGCCCCATCCCCGCCACCCACACCGCACTGGACCAGTTGCTCACCGGCCTGGTGGACCGGGTCGCCGAGGTCAACCACGCCGTGGTGCTCTCCGAGGACGGCCTGGTCGTCAGCAAGTCCACCGGGTTCCTGCGCGACGACGCGGAGCGGCTGGCCGCCACCGCGTCCGGGCTGATGAGCCTCAGCAAGGGAGTGAGCATGGACTTCCGAGGCGGGCCGGTCCGGCAGGCGCTCATCGAGATGGCCAACAGCTTTCTCATACTCACCTCCGCCGGTCCCGGCGCCCACCTCGTCGTCCTCACCAACGCGGGAGCGGACGTCGGCGTGGTCGCGTACCAGATGAACATGCTGGTGAAGAAGATCGGCGAGCACCTCAGCGCGGCTCCCCGGGCCGGCATCGGCCCCACCGTCGATTCCGGCGCGTGAGGTGGGCGGAGGCGACACGGCAGGCCGTCTCGTACGACCGTTCGCCCTGACCGGGGGACGCACCCGGCCGAGCCGCGCCGATTTCACGCTGATCACGACGGTGACCGCGGTGGACCCGCCGCCGACCTGGGCCACCCGACCGCAGCCGGAGCAGCAGCGCATCCTGCGCCACTGCGCCCGGCCGATCGCCGTCGCGGAACTCGCCGCCCTGCTCGACCTCCCGGTCAGTGTGGTGGTGATCATGCTGTGCGATCTGCTGGAGGCGGGACGGATCACCGTCCGCCCGCCGCGCCCGGTCTCCCAGACCCCGGACCTGGACCTGCTGCAGAAAGTGAGGGACGGCCTTGGCCGACTCTGACACCGTCACTCGGGCCGCGCCCGACACGGTCAAGATTCTGATCGCCGGCGGCTTCGGCGTCGGCAAGACCACCATGGTCGGCTCGGTCAGCGAGATCGCCCCGCTGCGCACCGAGGAACCGCTGACCGAGGCCGGCCTGGGCATCGACGACCTCGCCGGCATCGAGGAGAAGAAGGCCACCACGGTGGCCCTGGACTTCGGCCGGATCACGATAGGCGACGACCTGGTCCTGTACCTCTTCGGCACCCCGGGCCAGCAGCGCTTCTGGTTCATGTGGAACGACCTCGCCCTGGGCGCGCTGGGCGCCGTCGTCCTGGTCGACGTCCGCCGCCCGGAGTCCAGTTTCGCCGCGATCGACTTCTTCGAACGCCGGGGCATCCCCTTCGTCGTCGGCGTCAACGGCTTCTACGGCGAACACCCGTACCCGCCCGACGAGATCCGCGACGCCCTCGCCCTGCCGGACCATGTCCAGGTCCTGCTGTGCGACGCCCGCGAGCGCGGCTCGTGCCGGGACGTACTCATCGCCCTGCTCGACCAGTTGATCGCCGTCGCGGAAGAGGCCGAGGGGGGCGGGACGCTCACTCGTCCGGGCCGGTGAGGGGTTCGGTGGAGGACGGGATGACCCTGGCCCTGAGGTCGGGGGCGGGCATGTCCGGGTCGAAGGGGAACATGGGGCGCCGGATGCGGTGGTGACCGAGGCGGGGCAGGTCCTGGTCGACGCCGCCGGGGGTCAGAGCCATCTTCCAGTCGGCGGCCATGGCGAAGAGCTCGGGTTCCAGATAGCCGATCTTGACGATGACGACGTCTGCCGTGCGCGGGTCCAAGTCCAGGTCGGTGAAGTCGTGTTCGTGGTGGTACGGCTTCCTCAGCCGCGTCAGGATCACCTGCACGCCGCCCACCCGCAGCACGACCTCCGTCTCCGCGTCCCGGTCCCCGTGCCGGATGGCGTGGACCACGCCGGTCAGCGTGAGCGGTCCCGCGTGACGGTCGTCGACCTCGGCGCCCGCGGTGACGGTGACGGTCGCTCCGATGCCGGCCTTCTCGGCCGTGTCGACAGCGGACGGTCCCGGCAGGGAGGCGTAGATGACCGTCGGGCCGGCCGGGTCCTTGAACTCCGGGCGGGACAGGACCTGTTGAAGACCCCAGGTGACGTCGCCCGCGCCGCCGGCGGTGGGGTTGTCGCCGGTGTCGCTGATGAAGTACGGGCGGGCGGCGGAGGCGAGGGCCTCGTCGAGGCAGTCGTCGAGCGTGCCGGTGGGGGCTACGAAGTCGAAGTCGTGCCGGGCGGTCCAGAAGCCGCGGGCGAGGTGTTCGGCACCTGCTGCCACCGCCTCGCGGTCAGGTCCGGTGACCACGACCGCCGCCCGGTTGCGGGGTTCGTCCGCCCATGCGTACCCGACCCACATGGCCGCGTCGGTAACGCCGTTGACAGCCTCGACCTCGTCCACGGCCGCGTACACGCTCTTCGCCGGCTCGATCCGGGTGGACGTCTGCTCCCCGGCCAGCAGCACCGGCACGGGGACCCACGCCTTGACCGGCCTGGGCTCGCCGCTCGTCAGGAGGTCGACGAGGTTGCGGGCGGCCCGTTCTTTCGTCTCCATCGCGTCCTCGTGCGGGGCCATGCGGTAACAGGTGATCAGGTCGCTCCGGTGGACGAGCTCGCGGGAGACGTTGCCGTGCAGGTCCATGGAGGTCGACACGATGACGTCCGGGCCGATCGTCTCCCGGACGCGGGCGAGGAGTTGGGCCTCCGCGTCATCCAGGCCCTCGACCGTCATCGCACCGTGGATGTCGAACCAGAGTCCGTCGATACGACCCAACCGGCCGAGTCCGTCGAGGAGTTCGGCGGAGAGTTCGGCGTACGCCGACGCCGTCACCGTGCCGCCGGGCAGCGCCTTGCCGACCAACGCGCCGTGCCAGTCGGCTGCTTGGCGGAGTGGGGTGCCGGGGGCGAGGAAGGGATAGCGGGTGAGGACGTCGTCGCCGTGCTGGGGGTGGAAGGCGGGGGCTTCGGTGCGGGCCGGGGAGAAGGTCGAGGACTCGATGCCCAGGCCTGCGATCGCGATGACGGGACGGGAAGAAGACACGATTGCTCCAGGTCGTATGTTCTCTGCGGATTCGTTGTGGCTGGTCGCGCACATACGGCGGAGCCGCACATCGATGCAGCCCCGCGCCCCCGAAGAAGGTCGGTCACCTGGGCCTTGATTCGCCCGTGGCCGTTTGCAGCGCGTGTGCCAATGCTCGCTGCAACGCGAACTGGCCTGCGCCGACCAGGCCCGCGTCCGCGCCCAGGCTCGCTCGCTCGATCGCCAGGTGTTCGGTGACGAGCGGATGGCAGCCCTCGTACAACTGGCTGCGTACCGCGGCGACGAACGGCTCCAGTGTGGAGAGGATGCCGCCCAGGTACACCGCGTCGGGGTTGAAGAAGTTGACGTTGGCGGCGAGGACCTGCCCCAGGTAGCGGCCGGCCTGGCGGACCGCACGGGTGGCCTCCGGGTCGGCGTCGGTGGCGAGGCGTACGACGTCCTCGGTGGAGGCGACCTCCAGGCCGCGTTCGCGCAGGATGCGGACGAGGGCCGCGCCCGAGGCGACGGTCTCCAGGCATCCGGTGTTCCCGCAGGAACAGGGGATGTCGTGGGCGGCCTCGACGCGGACGTGGGTGATCTCGCCTGCGGCGCCGGTACCGCCGCGGTAGAGGCGGCCGTCGGCGATGACGCCGGCGCCGATCGCCGTGCCGGTCTTCACCATGATCGACTGGCGGCGCTCGACGGGCTGGACGGTGTGCTCGCCGACGGCCATGCAGTTGGCGTCGTTCTCGATGGCCGCCGGAACGCCGAAGCGGTCCTCCAGCCAGGAACGGACGGGAAAACGGTTCCAGCCGGGCATCCGGGACGGGAGCGTGACGACGCCGGAGGCCACGTCCACCGGGCCGGGGAGGGAGAGGCCGACGCCCCGGAGCAGGGACCGCCCGTGCTGCTCGGCGAGGTCTTCGAGGGTCTGGGCCAGTCCGGGCAGCGCCGCCTGCGGCCCGTCCGCCGTCGGGAACGGCACCGTCGACACCTCGGTCAGCCCGCCGCCCGGGAGCACCACGCCCACATGTGCGTGTCGTCCCCCGAGCTCGGCCGCCACCGCGAACCCGTCGCTGCCGCCCAGCCGCAGCACCTTGCGCGGCCGTCCGCCCGCCGACGACACCGTGCCCTCCTCGGCGACCAGCCCGTGGTCCAGCAACTGGGCCACGGTGAACGAGATCGTCGAGGGCGCGGCACCCAGCAGTCCGGCGATCTCCGTACGGGTCGACGCCTGTCCGGAGGCGAGGAGTTCGAGGACGCGCTCGGCCAGCGAGGAGACGCCGGCGCCGTTCTTCCGGCGCGGCGGACTTTTTTCGGTCATGGACGAAGTAACTTCCGTCGACGGCGGTCGGAGCGACGAGCGTAGGCCAACCCGCGCCCCTCCACGCTTTTTTCAGAACGGCAGTAACAGGCTTTTTACAGCTGTGTGTCTGTTTCTACGAACACTCGGGTCGTTGACTGTCCTCGCCCCCGCCTCCGCCCGCCTTTCTTCGAGGAGAGCCATGTCCCCTGCCCGCACGAGACTCCTGGCCGCCGGTGTCACCTTCTCCGCGGGCACGCTGCTGCTCGCGGGCTGCTCGGGTTCGAGCGGCACGTCGTCGGCCTCCAAGGACTCCATCGACTACGCGCTGCCCGCGAACTTCACGCCGAACTGGATCCTGCCGATCGGCACGGCCGCACACCTGAACACCAACAACATCTCCATCGCGAACACGCTCTGGGAACCGCTGATCGCCTATGACGGCTCGACCGGCAAGATCGGCTGGAACAAGGCCGGTTCGATCGCCACGGCCGCCGACTTCGCCGCCGACAACAAGAGCGTGAGGATCACCCTCGGGGACCGCCACTGGAGCGACGGGAAGCCGATCACCTCCGAGGACGTCAAGTTCTGGTTCGACCTCATCAAGGCGAACAAGGCGCAGTGGGCGGGCTACAACCCCGGCAAGGCACCGGACAACTGGACGTCCTTCAAGGTCGAGGACGCCCGCCACTTCACGATCACCTTCGACAAGGCGTACAACCCGCAGTGGATGCTGGCGAACGAGCTGAACTCCATCAACCCGCTGCCCCAGCACGTCTGGGACAAGGGTGACCCCCAACAGACCTGGACGTACCTCAACAACGCCGCCAAGAACATCGGTGATTATGCCTCCAACCCGCTCTGGAGGACCATCAGCGGGCCGTACTCCGTGAAGTCCTTCTCGACGGCCGGCAAGGTCGTCCTCACCGCCAACAAGAAGTACGACGGCGGGGAGAAGCCCGGCATCTCCACGGTGAACCTGCTGCCGTTCACCACCACCGACGCCGAGAAGAACGCCCTGCGCTCCGGCACAGTCGACTACGGCTACATCGAGCCGACCGACCTCGACCAGAAGGCGAGCTTCACCGGGCAGGGATATGAGGTGAAGCCGTGGTCGGGGTGGGCGATCACGTATATGCCGTACAACTTCAACAACCCTTCCATGGGCGCCGTGTTCAAGCAGCTGTACGCCCGGCAGGCGGTGCAGCGGTCGATCGACCAGACGAGCCTCGCGAAGGTCGTCTTCAACGGGACGGCGATCCCCGGGTACGGGCCGGTGCCGCAGGGGCAGGCGTCCGACTTCGTCTCGCCGACGCAGAAGGGGAATCCATATCCGTTCTCGACGTCGGCCGCCACGTCCCTTCTGACAAGCCATGGTTGGGCCGAGCAGGGTGGCGTGATGACCTGCACCGAGCCGGCGAAGTGCGGTGACGGGGTCGCCAAGGGGACCAAGTTCGAGATGACGGTGCTTTCGCAGTCCGGGTCGACCGTCACCGACAACATGATGAGCGCGATCCAGTCCTCGCTGGCGAAGACCGGCATCAAGTTCTCCATCAGGACCGCGCCGGTCAACTCGGTGCTCTCGCAGACCCCGCCGTGTACCGCGAGCCAGTCCCTCTGCACGTGGCAGCTGTCCTTCTTCGGCACGGCGGGCAGCTGGTACTTCAACGCCTTCCCCACCGGTGACTCGCTCTTCCAGACCAAGGGCGGCTCGAACTTCGGGAGTTATTCCAACCCGGACGTCGACAAGCTCATCACCGCCTCCACGACGTCGAGTTCGAACCAGGCCGTGCAGGACTACAGCGCCGCCCTCGCCAAGGACCTGCCGGTGATCTGGCTGCCGGAGCCCGACTACCAGATCTCCGTCATCAAGAAGGGCCTCGGCGGCTTCTCCCAGGACTCGCTCGCCAACTTCCACCCGGCCCAGTGGAAGTGGACCAGCTGAGGCATGGAGACTCTCGTCTATCTGGCCCGGCGGACGGCTCAGGCCCTCGTGGTGATCCTCATCGTCACGGTCGTGGTCTTCTGCCTGCTGCACGCCCTGCCCGGGGGTCCCGCGCGCGGGATCCTCGGGCCGCAGGCCACGGCCCAGCAGATCGCCGCGTTCAACCATGAGCAGGGGCTGGACCGGCCGTTGCCGGTTCAGTACGTCTACTACCTGCGGACTCTGCTGCACGGGGACCTGGGGACGTCGTACACCCTGAACGAGGCGGTGTCGCAGCTGATCGGGCAGCGACTGCCGAAGACGCTGGTGTTGACGGTGCTGTCGGCGGTCGTCGGGCTGGTGCCGGCGATTCCGCTCGGCATGTGGCAGGCGGTTCGGCGGAACAAGCCGGCCGACTACGTCATCACGACGCTGAGCTTTGTCGCCTACTCGACTCCGGTGTATTTCCTGGGGCTGGTCCTGGTGCTGGTGTTCACGCAGACGCTGCGATGGTTTCCGTCGCAGGCGCCGCAAGGGGACACATTGGCCCAGGTGTTCGCCGATCCGGTGGCGCTGGTGTTGCCGGTCGTCACGGGAGCCGCGTCGATGGTGGCCGTGTTCAGTCGGTATATGCGGGCGGCGACATTGGAGAACCTGTCCGAGGACTACGTCCGTACGGCTCGGGCGGGCGGGGCTCGGCAGGGGGCGATTCTGCTTCGGCATGTGTTTCGCAACTCGTTGACTCCTGTGATCGCCATGCTCGGGTATTACGTGCCGGTGCTGTTCGGGGGTGCGCTGGTGGTCGAGCAGCTCTTCAACTATCCGGGGATGGGGCTGTTGTTCTGGAGCGCGGCGCAGTCTTCCGACTATCCGGTGTTGCTGGGGTGTGTGCTGGTGATTTCTGTGGCGACGGTGGTGGGGTCGTTGCTGGCGGATGTCGTTCAGCGGGTTGTGGATCCTCGGGTGAAAGGGGGGCGGGCGTGAGTGTTCAGAGTGCCGGTCGGTGGAGGCTGGTCGCGCCCCGCGGCGGAGCAGCCCCTCACCACAGCCCCGCGCCCCTCAAGGGTTCGCGCTTCGCGCGCAATCGGCTTGCAGTGGCCGGAGTTGTTGTCGTAACCCTTTTCCTGCTGTTCTGTTTCGTCGGGCCGCTGATTTACTCCACCGATCAAACCCATACCGATCTGACGCAGGTCAATCTCTCGCCCAGTGGGGCCCACTGGCTCGGTACCGACGCCGTGGGACATGACCAGCTCGGGCGGCTCATGTACGGCGGGCGGGTCTCGTTGCTCGTCGGGCTTGCGGCCGGGGTTCTCGCGACCGTCATCGGGACGTTGTGGGGGGCCGTCGCCGGGTACGCGGGCGGATGGGTCGATGCGGCGATGATGCGGATCGTGGACGCCGGGATCGCGATTCCCGCGCTGTTCATCCTGCTGGTCGTGTCGGCGATCACCACTCCGGACACGGCCGGGCTGATTCTCGTACTGGGCCTGGTGTCGTGGCTGGTGCCGTCGCGGCTGGTGCGGGCAGAGACCCTGACCCTGAAGAGCCGTGACTACGTGCTGACGCTGCGCGCGACCGGCGGCACGCACACCCGGGCCGTCACCCGGCACATCCTGCCGAACTCGGTGTCCACCATCGTCGTCGCGGCCACCTTCCAGGTCGCCGACGCGATCCTGCTCATCGCGTACGTCTCGTATCTGGGGCTGGGCGTCCAGCCTCCGAAGACCGACTGGGGCGGCATGCTGTCGGCCGGGCTGACGGCGGCGTACTCCGGGCGCTGGTGGCTGATCGTTCCGCCGGGCCTCGCGATCATCCTGGTCGTCTGCGCGTTCAACGCCATCGGCGACGGGCTGCGCGACGCCTTCGACGTGAAGGGACGCGCATGAACATCCTGGAGGTCGAAGGACTCGACGTCACCTTCCGCACGGACACGGGCGAGGTGCCCGCCGTGCGGGGTGTCTCCCTGCACGTCCGGCCCGGTGAGACGCTCGCCCTGGTCGGCGAGTCGGGGTCCGGGAAGTCGACGGTGGCACTGGCCACGATGGGGCTGCTGTCCCCCAACGCCCGTGCCTCGGGGCGGATTTCGGTCGACGGCACGGAGGTCGTCGGAGCCGGCGAGGCCGAACTCGCCCGGCTGCGCGGCCGTACCGCGTCGATGGTCTTCCAGGAGCCGGCCACCGCGCTCGATCCGCTCACCCGGGTGGGTGCGCAGATCGCCGAGGTCATCCGGAACCACCGTCCCATGGGGCGGGCGGAGGCCGCGCGCGAGGCGGTCGAACTCCTGCGTCGCGTCGGCATCACCGAGCCGGAGCGAAGGGCGTCCGCCTTTCCGTTTCAGTTGTCGGGCGGGCAGCGGCAGCGGGTCGTCATCGCGATGGCCATCGCCAACTCGCCGGGGCTGCTGGTCGCGGACGAGCCGACGACGGCTCTGGATGTGACCGTGCAGGCCGAAATCCTGGATCTGCTGCGGGGGTTGGCGGCCGACTCCGGCACCGGCGTGCTGCTGGTCACCCACAACATGGGCGTCGTCGCCGACTTCGCCGACCGGGTGGCGGTGATGTGGCAGGGCGAGATCGTGGAGACCGGGCCGGTGGAGGAGGTGCTGCTGCGGCCACGGCACGAGTACACGCGGACGTTGTTGGCGGCGGTGCCTCGGCTGGCCTTGAGCGGGCAGGACGCCCCGCCGCGTCAGGACGCTCCGGTCGTGGAACTCCGGGATGTGGGCGTGCAGTTCGGGCGTGGGTCGCGGGCCGTGCGTGCCCTCGACGGCGTTTCGCTCGACGTCCGGCCCGGCGAGACCGTGGGTCTTGTGGGAGAGTCCGGGTCCGGCAAGTCGACGGCGGCACGGGTCGCCCTGGGGCTGGTGCCGGTGGACTCCGGGACCGTGTCGCTCTTCGGTACCGATCTCGGGCGTTCCCGGGGGCGGAAGCGGCGGGCGCTGCTGTCCGGGGTGGGGGTGGTGCTGCAGGATCCGGTGGCCTCGCTGGACGCCCGGATGAGTGTGGCCGAGTGTGTCGCCGAGCCGCTGCGGATGCACCGGCGGGGCATGTCGGCGGCCGAGCGGCGGGCCCGGGTCGCGGAGGTGCTCGAACTGGTGCGCCTGTCGGCGGAGTTGGGGGCGCGCGGGCCGCGTGAGCTGTCCGGCGGTCAGCGGCAGCGGGTGAGCCTCGCGCGGGCGCTGGTGCTCTCGCCCCGGCTGCTGGTCGCCGACGAGCCGACCAGCGCGCTCGACGTGAGTGTGCAGCGGACGGTCCTCGAGGTGATCGCCGAGTTGCAGCGCGAGCTTGGGTTCGCCTGTCTGTTCGTCTCCCATGACCTGGCCGTCGTACAGGAGTTCGCGCAGCGGGTCGTCGTCCTGCGGGCCGGGCGGGTCGAGGAGCAGGGGCCCACCATGTCCACGCTGCTGCGTCCGCGGACCGACTACACACGGCGGCTGATCGCGGCCGTGCCGGTGCCGGATCCGGTGGTGCAGCGGCAGCGGCGGACGGGGGTCACCGCGTGACGGGGGTCGTCGCGGGCATCGACATCGGCGGTACGAGTATCCAAGTAGTCCTCTGTGCACGGGACTTGAGCGTCACCGCGCGCCTGGAGGTGCCGACGCCGGCCACCGAGGGCGGGGCGGCGATGGTGGGCGCCGCGCTGGACGCCGTACGGCGGCTGCTGGAGCGAACTCCCGTACAGCTGGTCGGGGTCGGGATCGGGGCTGCCGGGGTGGTGGACGCTCGGGCCGGCCGGATTCTGGTGGCCAGCGACTCGTTCACCGGGTGGGCCGGGTTCGAGGTCACGGCGGAGGTCGAAGGGGCTCTGGGCGTACCGGCGTTCCTCGACAACGACGTCAACGCCTTCCTGCGCGGCGAGGTGACCGCCGGCGCGGTGGCGGGCGAACCGGACGTGCTCGGCATGACGCTGGGGACCGGGGTGGGCGGGGCGCTGTGGCTGGACGGGGCCTTGTACGAGGGGCCGCACGGGGCGGCCGGCGAGATCGGGCATGTGCCCGGCTTCGGAGAGCTGCCGTGCACCTGTGGGGGGCGGGGGCATCTGGAGACGCTGGCCTCGGGCCGCTCGCTCGCCGCGCGTTACGGCGAGCGCACCGGCCGGACGGTGACCGCCGGCGCCGTCGCCGAGGCGGCGGGGCGAGGCGACCCGGACGCGCTCGCCGTGTACGAGGCGGCGGGGGCCGGCGTGGCCCGCGCACTGTTGATCGCGGCCGGCCTGCTCGACGTCACGACGTGTGTGATCGGCGGGGGCGTCAGCCGTTCCTGGGCGCTGGTCGAGCCGGCGATCACACGGACGCTGGCCGCCGAGCCTCCGGTGAGCGGACGCCCGGTCCGCGTGCTGCCCGCCGGGCTCGGCCGTGACGCGGTGGCCGTCGGGGCGGCGGCGCGGGTCCGTGCGGAACTCGGGTCGGCCGCGCGGGTATGAGGGGGCGGGCCCGATTCCCCCGGGCCCGCCCCTCGCTCAGTCCATCTCCCCCGCCCAGCGTCCGTCCCTCACATAGGCGCGGTCGGCCAGGGCGGCGCGGGATCCCGTGATCCTCCCTGTTGATTACCTGTGGATAACGGTCGGAAATCAGCCAAGAGCGACCGCGCGATTGACGCGCATCCGTCACATCCCTACCTTCTGATCGGTTTACCGAACTGTGTTCGATATACCGGCCATCGGGCACCCCCGCACGCCCGCCCCCGCACGCACTGGAGCGCATATGAACGCCAGACCGCCGCACCCCCTCCCCCACCCCTCCCGCCGCCACTTCCTCGGCATGGCGGCGACCGTCCCGCTGGCCGCCACCGGCGCCCTGGCGCTCGGCGCCGGGACGGCTCGGGCGGCCACCAACTCGGCCTATGTCATGTGCTACTTCACCGAGTCGCCGGACATGCTGGCCGCCAACTACGGACTGCACCTGGCCGTCAGCAAGGACGGTCTGCAGTGGACACCCCTCAACCAGAACGACCCCGTCGCCACCCCGACCGCGGGCTCCACGGGCCTGCGCGACCCCTTCATCCTGCGCAAGCAGGACGGCACGTTCGTGGTGCTGGCCACCGACCTCAAGGGCACCGACTGGACCTACGTCAGCCAGTACATCCATGTCTGGGACTCCACCGACCTGCGCACCTTCACCGGCTACCGGCGGATGAAGCTGCACGACATGGACACCCACAGCTGGGCGCCGGAGGCCTTCTGGGACGCGGGCCGGGGCACGTACGGCGTGATCTACTCGGCCGTCAACTCCAGCGGCCACAACGTGATCATGATCAACTACACCGGTGACTTCATCACCGCCGGCGATCCCCAGGTCTTCTTCGACCCCGGCTACGACGTCATCGACGGCGACCTGGCCGTGGGCGTGAACGGCGTCAACTACCTCTACTTCAAGAAGAACTCGACGTTGGTCGGTGCCCGCTCCACCTCACTGGACCCCGGCAGCTTCACGGAGTTCAGCACCGCGGTCTCGCACAACGGCACGGAGGCGCCGACCCTGGTCAAGTCCCTTTCCTCCAGCTCGACCTGGTACCTCTGGGGTGACACCTGGTCCCCGAACGGCGTCTTCTACGCCTGGCAGACCAGCAGCCTGGCCGCCGGCACCTGGACGGCGCTGGACCAGAAGACCTACACCCAGCCGTTGAACTCCAAGCACTGCGGCATCCAGCCGATCACCACGACCGAGTACGACAACCTCGTCGCCACGTGGGGCACGCCCGCCTGGAACCGGCTCAAGTCCTACAACTACCCGGCCCGTTACGTCCGCCACTCCAACTTCGTCGGCCGTATCGACGAGTACGCCTTCGACCCGTACACGGACTCGCTGTGGAAGCTGGTACCGGGCCTCGCGGACTCGTCCGGTGTCTCCTTCCAGTCGGTCAACTACCCGACCCGCTACCTCCGTCACTACAACTACGCGCTCCAACTCGACGTGAACGACGGCACGTCGACGTTCGCGGCCGACGCGACCTTCTACCGGACCGCGGGTCTGGCGGACGCCTCCTGGTCGTCGTTCCGCTCGTACAACAACCCGACCCGCTACATCCGACACTCCAACTACGTCCTGCGCATCGACCCGATCTCGACCACGACGGACCAGCAGGACGCGACCTTCTCCGTGGGCTACTAGGTCTCCCCACTCCGCGAGCACCGGCAGCAGTTCGGGCAGCACGATGCGGGTGCCCCCGCCCGGGAGGGCACCCGCATCGGTAGTTCCGCCCAGTCGTCCGAGGTGCGGACTCAGTCCAGGCCGGCCGACTTCAGCCAGGCCTTGGCGACGTCCAGCGGGTCTTTGTTCTCGAGCTGGACCTGGGAGTCGAGTTCGAGCAGGGACTTGGTGTCGAGCTTGGCCGAGACCGCGTTGAGGGCGGCGACGCCGTCCGAGGACAGGCCGCTCTTGTAGACCAGCGGCTGCACGTTCTCGAAGCCGAAGAGGTTCTTCGGGTCCTGGAGGACGACGAACTTCTCCTTGATGACGTTCGGGTCCGTGGTGAAGATGTCCGCGGCCTGCACGGTGTTCTTCTTGAGTGCCGCGAGCGTCAGCGGGCCGCCGGCGTCCAGCGCCTTGAAGCCCTTGAACTCCAGGCCGTACACCGACTTCAGGCCCACCAGGCCCTGCTGCCGGGTCTGGAACTCCGGCGAGGCGCCGATGGTGAGGTCCTTCGCGATGTCCTTGAGGTCCGCGATGGAGGAGTCGGAGGTCAGCTTGTACTTGTCGGCGGTGGCCTTGTTGACCGTCACCGAGTCCTTGTCCTGCGCCGAGGCGGGGGTCAGGAGCGTCAGCTTGGAGTCCAGCTTGGCCTCGATCGCGGCCGTGGTCGCCTCGACCGTCTTCGGCGTGGCCTTCGGGTCGAGGTAGGCGAGCAGCGCGCCGTTGTACTCCGGCAGCACCGTGATGGAGCCGTTCTTCAGCAGGCCGTAGGTGGTCTCGCGGCTTCCGATGTTCGGCTTGTAGGTGACCTTGACACCCTTGGCCTTGAGAGCCTCGCCGTAGATGTCGGCGATCAGGATGGACTCGGCGAAGTTGTTGGAGCCGACGACGACCGTCTTGCTGTCGGACTTGCCGCCCCCGTCGAGAGGGTTGGACTTGTTGTCGTTCGAAGAGCCACATCCCGCCAGCAGGGCCGTGGTCGCGGCGAGCGCGACGGCCGCCGCGGGGTAGCTCTTGATGGACCTGCTGCGTGGGGCTTTGGAAGTCACGATTCCCGTTCCGGACTCGGGGGATTGATGAGAGACAAGCTCTGCCACTGATCCAATCCAGCCAGTTCTCACTCAGTCAAGAGCAGCCCGGTCACCAATTGGCCTCAATGCGTGATCAGTTGTGAATGCAGTGTGAACAGGGCGGGGTGGATCCGGAGGCGCTTTGTAACGGATTCTTGACGTAGGGCAACGCACGCGACCGTTCAATGAGGCGGTAGTCTCACGCAAGTTGGCGTCGGTCACAGCGGTGTACGGGGGCCGCTGCCATGTCATCCGCACCTTTTCTTCTTGTTTCAGCATCGATCAGAATCGGTCATGCGCGTGGTCGCGCATGGATCGAGATCCCCCGTGAAGGAGGCCCGGTGTCCACGAACGAGGTGGACGCGCCGCCCCGGTCGGCTCCGCCGCAGGTCAGGAGCGGAGGTCCACGGGGCTTCGCCGACCGGTGGCCGTTCCGGCTCAAGCTCAACCTCCTGGTCGGCATCCCGCTGGCCGTCGTGGCGGCGCTGCTCTCCTATCTCATCGCCGGCCAGGTGGGCCAGGCGCGGGACGCGGCGTCCGCGGCGGACCTGGTGCGCAACAGCGAGCAGGTGGCCGGGCTGGTCAACGACCTGGAGAGCGAGCACCAGCTGGCGATCCTGCTGTCCGTGCGCTACGAGGCGGGCGGCAGGGGCGTCGCGTCCACGCTCGCCGACTACCGCACGACGCAGAAGAAGGTGGACGCGCAGATCGCGAAGGTGCGCGAGGTCTTCGGCGACGGGCTGCCCGCCGGCGAGGCGCAGGCGCTCAAGGAGGTCGAGGGCCTCACCAGCCTGCGCGGGACCGTCGAGCAGAGCTATCTGCCCGCGAGCAACATCGACCCGGCCTACAACAACGCGGCCAGGACCGTGATCGGCGGTCTGGGCCTGGACCGGAACGCGGAGCTGGCGGCCACCTTCACCGGCAACCTGCTGGACTCCCTGCTGCGCGCCGACGCCGCGCACGGCTCGTTCGAGTCCGGGGTGTTCTCGGCGACGACCGGTGACACCAACGCGCAGATCGAGTTCAGCACCGCCGTCGGCGCCTACGAGCTCTACAACAACCAGGTCGAACGGTTCGCCCGGTTCGCCACCGACCAGCAGGCCGACGAGCTGTCGGGCATCGAGCACACCGACGCCCAGCGGGACATCGCCGAGGCGTACGCCGAGCTCCAGGTCGCCCCCAGCACGCTCCAGGCCACCACGCCGGCCGAGATCAAGACCGCGTTCCAGGACGCGCTGAGCGACTATCCCGCGTACCCGAAGCAGGCGGAGGCCCGGCTGCGGATCACCTCGTCGCTGATCGACCAGATCGCCGACGGCGCGGACAGCGCGTCCACGGAAGCCTGGTGGCGGGCCGGTCTGCTGCTGACCGCGGCCCTGCTCGGGTTCGTCCTGTGGCTCGCCTTCTCGGTCCTCGTCCGCCGCTCGGTGGTACGGCCCGTGATGGCCCTCACCGGTGCCGCGACGGAGGTCGCCGAGGTGGCCGGCCGCGAGCTCGCCCGGGTCGCCGACGACGACGAGGACGACAGTCCGCCGAAGCTGCGCGAGATGCCGGTCACCGCGAACGACGAGATCGGCGAGCTGGCCGAGGTGTTCAACCGGGTCCAGACCACGGCCATCGCGCTCCTCGAACGCCAGGTGCTCAGCCGCCGCAACGTCGCCGAGATGTTCGGCAACGTCGGCCGCAGGGTCAGCAACCTCACGACCCGCCAACTGGCCCTGATCGACGCGGTGGAACGGGGCGAGACCGACCCGGCGCTCCTCGAACGCCTCTACTCCATCGACCACATCGCGGTACGTCTGCGCCGCAACGCGGACAGTCTGATGCTGCTGGCCGGCATCCGCGAGACGGTCCTCGACTCCGGGCCGACGGCGCTCACCAACGTCGTACGCGCCGCGCTCGGTCAGATCGAGGGCTTCCGGCGGGTGCAGCTGCACGCGCGCACCGAGGTCATGGTCGAACCGGACATCATCGGCGACCTGACGCTGATGGTGGCCGAGCTCATCGAGAACGCGGTGTCCTTCTCGCCGGCGGGCAGCCCTGTCGAGGTGTACGTCCGCGACACCACCGGCGAGGAGTCCGCGGGCGGCGCGACGATCGTGATCGCCGACCACGGCCTCGGCATGGGCGCCGACCGCCTCGCCGAGGAGAACGCCCGCCTCATCCGCCGCGAACGCCTGGACGTCGTACCGACGAAGGTCCTGGGCCTGTTCGTGGTCGGCACCCTGGCCCGGCGCTGGGACGTCGCCGTCACGCTGTCACGGACACCCGGCGGCGGTGTGACGGCGGAGGTCTCGGTACCGGCTTCGCTGCTGCTGGCGATGAGTCCGGTGGGGGGCACCTCCGGCGGTTCGACGACGGGCGGCACGCCGAAGACCCTGGGCGGCGGATCGGCGCCGGGCGCTGCGGCGCGGACGCCGGGTGCCGGCGACCGGTCGGTGTACGGGTCCGGTGGCCTGTCCGTCTCCGGTGCCGACGATGGACCGGGACACGGTGCCGCTTCCGGCCCGCGTCCGGGTGCCGCCGTCCGGAACGGCACCGGACCGTCCGACCACACCGCGCGCAACGGCCACCCCGGGCCGCTCCCGCGCCGGGTGCCCCGTCGGGAGACGGACGCGGCCGAAGCATCCGGCGCGGCTGCGGAGGGGGCGCCCTCTGCCCCGCCGGCATCGGCGCCGAACACGCACGCGGCCGAGGGGCCCACCGCCCCTCCCAGCCCCGCGCCGGACACGAACCCCGACACGGCACGCACCATCCCGTCGTGGGCCAGGCCGAGCACGGACCCGGACACGGCACCCCCTGCCCCTCCCGGCGCCCCCCAGCCCCCCTTCATCCCCCAGGCCCGAACCGAGGCGGCCGCCGGCGTGACCCATACCCGCCCCGATGACGTAACCCCCGGCCGCTCGGGCGATGTTGATCGACCGGTATCGTCTTCCGAGGTCGCACCGGGCCCGACAACGCCGTCCACGCCCGTATCCGGTATCGCCTCCGGCGACGGCTCCCGGCCCCTCCGGCGTCGGGTGCGCGGTGCCACGCTCCACACGACCGCCGACGCCGCCGCCCAGTACGCGGCCCGGCAGGTCGCCCGGCCCGCCGACGCGGACGCCGTCCGGGACGCGCTCGACGAGTTCGAGGCGGCCGTGGAACGGGCCAACCGCGACAGCCGGGGCGAGGCCGAGGGGACCGGCGACGGTGACCGCCGTGCCGGAGCCGCCCCGCGAACGACCACCGACCCGCACGACCAGAAGCACCTCCCGGAAGGAGCCGAGCAGTGAGCACGTCGACAGGCGACACTCCCCACGCGCGAGCCACCACGCCGGCCGAACTGCAGGCCGCCGCAGCCGACTTCACCTGGCTGTTGAATCGATTCGCGACCGAGACCGCGGGCGTCGTGGACGCCATCGCCGTCTCCTCCGACGGGCTGCTCATCGCCGTGTCCGAACTGCGCGAACACGCCGACTCCGAGCGACTGGCCGCGATCGTCTCCGGCATCACCAGCCTGGCCGCCGGCGCCTCCGGCAACTACGGCCTGGGCGGCCTCAACAAGGTGATCATCGACCTGGAGGGCGGCCATGTCCTGGTCTCCGCGATCGGCAGCGGCGCCGTCCTCGGCGTCGTCACCGACAAGGAGGCCAAGCTGGGCAACATCGCCTACGAGATGACGCTGTTCGCCAACCGGGCCGGCAGCGCGCTCAGCCCCCAGCTCGTGCTCCAGCTCAAGAACAGCGTCGGCGCAGCAACCGCGCGCTGACCGGTCGCCGCCCCGAAGACAGATCCCGAGGGCGCGGTCGAGGAGGAAGAAGACACGCCATGGCGGACGGCTCCGCACCGCCGGACGGCCCGGAACCGGTCGGTCCCGCCCCCGCCGTACGGCCGTTCCTGGTCACCGCCGGCCGGGTCGCGCCCACCGCGTCCGGCCGACCGGTACCGGTGGAGACCCAGGTGGTGGCCACCGCCGAGGGCCTCGCCGTGCTCGACGACCTCGCCTTCGAGCAGCACGACATCGTCGCCGCCTGCCGGCAGCCGCAGTCCGTCGCGGAAGTCGCGGCCCGGCTGCGGCTGCACCTGAACGTCGTACGGGTCCTCGCCGAGGACCTGCGCGCCTCCGGACATCTGGTGGTGCACGTCCCCGACTCCGGCGTCACCCACGACGCCTCCGTCCTGCGCAGGGTGATCGACGCCCTGCGTGCCATCCCCGACTCCCGAGGGGTACTCCGTGACAGCGACTGAACCGGCCGGCACGTTCCAGGCCGCCTCGGTGGCCGCCGTAAGACCGCCGCTGCCGGTCAAGATGGTGATCGCGGGCGGCTTCGGCGTGGGCAAGACCACCGCCGTGGGCTCCATCTCCGAGATCGAGCCGCTGACCACCGAGGCCGCCATCACGGAGGTCGCGGCGGGCGTGGACGACCTCAGCCACACCCCGAGCAAGACCACCACGACCGTGGCGATGGACTTCGGCTGCATCACCATCGACCCGACCCTGAAGCTGTACCTGTTCGGCACGCCCGGACAGGAGCGGTTCGGCTTCATGTGGGACGACATCGTCGAGGGCGCGGTCGGCGGCCTCGTCATCGTCGACACCCGCCGGCTCGACGACTGCTACGCCGCCGTCGACTACTTCGAGCACAAGCAGATCCCGTTCGCGGTCGCCGTCAACGCCTTCGACGGCAAGGTCGAGCACACCCTGGACGAGGTCCGCTGGGCGCTGGACGTCGCCGAGCGGGTTCCGGTGCTCGTGTTCGACGCGCGTGAGAGGGGTTCGGTACGGGACGCGCTGCTGGTCGTACTGGAGTTGGCGCTGGCGCGTACGGAGTGCTGACGAAAAGGCCCCACCGGCAGTCCGCGCAACCGCGGCCCGGTGGGGCTTCTCGCGCAGTTCCCCGCGCCCCTCACGGGGCGCTTCGGCGGACCCCCGGTGACACTGTGAAGCGGGCCACCAGGCCGAAGAACCCGAGCGTGACCAGGGCCAGTACAGCCACCAGTGTCGCGCCGCCCACCACCTTCTCGTAGTTGCGCTGGTAGAGACCGTCGACGATGTACCGGCCGAGGCCGCCGAGCGAGACGTACGCGGCGATCGTGGCCGTCGAGACGATCTGGATGGCCGCCGAGCGCAGGCCGCTGAGGATCAGCGGGAGCGCGACCGGGAGTTCGACCTGGAAGAGGACCCGCGACTCGGCCATGCCCATGCCCCGGGCCGCGTCCACCGGGGACGGGTCGACGGAGCGCACCGCCTCGTAGGTCGTCACCAGGATCGGGGGGACGGCGAGGACGACCAGCGGGATCATCACCGGGGTCAGGCCCAGCCCGAGCAGCACGAACATCAGCACCAGCAGGCCGAAGCTGGGCAGCGCGCGGCCGGCGGTGGCGATGAAGGCGACCGTGTTGCCGCCCCGTCCGGTGTGGCCGGTGAGCAGGCCGACCGGCAGGCCGATGGCCGCGGCGATGGCGAGGGCGATCAGCGAGTACTGGACGTGCTCGCGCAGCCGGGTGGGGATGCCGTCGTAGCCGTGCCAGTGGGAACTGTCGCTGAAGAAGGAGTTGATGAAGTGGAGGACGTTCATCGGACGGCGTCCTCCAGAGCGGCCGTGACGGGTTCGGGCTCGTCCACGGGACGAGGCTTGCGGGTGCCGCGCGGCATCCAGGGCGTCACCAGGAGCCGTACGACGACCAGCAGCGCGTCGGCGAGGATGGCGAGGACGGCCGTACCGATGACGGACAGCCACACCAGGCGGTTCTGGTGGTAGATCATGCCGTCGTTGAGGAGGTTGCCGAGCCCGCCCTGGTTGCCGATCAGCATGCCGACGGAGACGAGGGAGATGCTGGAGACGGTCGCGACGCGCAGACCCGCGATGATGGCGGGCGCCGCGATCGGCAACTGGACCTGGAAGTAGCGGCGTACGGGCCCGAGGCCCATGGCCGTTGCCGCGTCGAGTGTCTCCTGCGGTACGGACCGCACGCCGTCCACGATCGCCGGGACGAACACCACCAGGCTGTAGACGCCCAGCGGGATCATCACGGTCGTCTCGGTCTGCCCCGTGTAGTCGATCAGCACGACGAAGAACGCGAGCGACGGGATGGCGTAGAGGATGGTCGTCACCCACAGCACCGGCGGATACAACCACCGCAGCCGCACGCAGAGTTGGGCGATCGGCAGCGCCACCACCAGACCGGCGACGACCGGGATCAGCGCCTCGCGCAGATGCTGTCCGACGAGTCCCCAGTAGGTGTTCTGGAGGTCGCTCGGTATGTCGAAGAGGCCGCCGCTCATCCGGCGACCTTCTCGTCGCTACGGCCCTCGGCGTGGGCGCTGCGGATGGCCTCGCCGATGGTCTGCTGGGAGACGACGCCGGTCACCCGGCCGTCGGCGCCGACCGCGACGGCCCAGCCGGTCGGCGAGAGCACGGCACCGTCGAGGGCGGCGCGCAGGGACTCCTTGCCGTGCTCGAAGGGGCGGCCGTAGGGCAGGAGTCGGGCCGGATCGACGGCGCCGGCGGTCAGGGCGCCCGGCTCGCTCCAGCCGAGGGGCCTGCCGTCCACGTCGGTGACGAGGAGGTACGGCACATCCTTGGTGCTGCGCTCGGCGATCTGCGCGGCGGTGGCGTCGACGGCGACGATCGGCGTGGTGAGGAGGTCGAGGCCGGCGGAGGAGAAGAACGACAGGCGCCGGATGCCGCGGTCGGCGCCGAGGAAGTCCTCGACGAAGGCGTCGGAGGGGTTGGACAGCAGCTCGGCGGGCGGCGCGAACTGGGCGAGATGGCCGCCGGTGCGCATCACGGCGACCATCGTGCCGATCTTCACGGCCTCGTCGATGTCATGGGTGACGAAGACGATGGTCTTGCCCAACTCGTCCTGGATCCGCAGGAGTTCGTCCTGCAGCCCCTTCCGCACCACGGGGTCGACGGCCGAGAACGGCTCGTCCATCAGCAGCACCGGCGGGTCGGCGGCGAGCGCCCGCGCCACCCCGACGCGCTGCTGCTGACCGCCGGACAGCTGGTACGGATACCGCTTGGCGAGGGTGCCGTCCAGACCCACCCGCTCCATCAACTCCCGTGCCCGCGCGCGGGCCTTCGCCTTGTCCCAGCCCAGCAGCCGGGGCACGGTGGCGATGTTGTCGATGATCGTCCGGTGCTGGAAGAGCCCGGCGTTCTGGATGACGTAACCCATGGACCGCCGCAGCGTGTTCACCGGCTGCTGCGTGATGTCCTTGCCGTCGATGGTGATCGTGCCCTCGCTCGGCTCGATCATCCGGTTGATCATGCGCAGCGTGGTCGTCTTGCCACAGCCCGACGGGCCGACGAAGACGGTGATCGCACGGTCGGGTATCTCCAGGGAGAGGTTGTCGACCGCCACCGTGCCGTCGGGGTAGCGCTTGGTGACTGATTCTATCCGTATCAAAACGCCGAATACCCTTCGGGTCTGGACTGTTGGAGGCAGAGTCTAGACCGCTTGTGTTGCCGAATTCAGTCGCGAGTTCGGCGAAATCCGGTATGCACCGAGCGGACACCACTCTGTGACCAACCTGTGAGTTCACTGATTCTCACTCTCCGCTCAGAAGCCGCTCAGCGATCCCACAGGGACGCCCCCGATCGTCATGGTCATGAACGAAACGAACGCGGGAGGCGTCCGGCAGCGGTCGGTCGAGATCGTGGTGCCGGTCCACAACGAGGCGCATGTCCTCGCCGACAGCATCGGCCGTCTCCACGCATACCTCGAAGAGTCCTTCCCGTTCCCGTTCCGCATCACGGTCGCGGACAACGCGAGCACCGACGGCACCTGGCAGGAGGCGACGGACCTGACCCTCCGCCTCCCCCACGTGCACGCGGTGCACCTGGAGGCCAAGGGCCGGGGCCGCGCGCTCCAGCAGGTGTGGGCCGACTCCACGGCGGACGTCGTCGCCTACATGGACGTCGACCTGTCCACCGGTCTCGAAGGGTTCCTGCCCCTGGTCGCGCCGCTGCTCTCCGGCCACAGCGACCTCGCCATCGGCAGCCGGCTGCACCGGCAGTCGGACGTGGTGCGAGGCGCCAAGCGGGAGTTCATCTCCCGCTCCTACAACCTGCTCCTCAAGCTCGGCCTCGCCGCCCGCTTTTCGGACGCGCAGTGCGGCTTCAAGGCCGTCCGCACGGACGTGTTCCGGGCGCTCGCCCCGCACATCCACGACACCGCCTGGTTCTTCGACACCGAGCTCCTCGTCCTCGCCCAGCGCAACAGGCTCCGCATCCACGAGGTTCCGGTCGACTGGACCGACGACCCCGACAGCCGGGTCGACATCGTCCGCACCGCCCTCGACGACCTGAGGGGCATGCGCCGGATGTTCCGGTCCACCGTCACCGGCCGTACCCGCGTCCCCGTACCCCGGCGGACCAGCACTCCGCAGGTGCCGGCCGCCCGCACCACCTCCGCTTCCCTGCCCACCGGGGCGAAGGCCTCTTCCCACCTGGAGTACGCGTCATGACGACCCTCGCCCCGCCCCCCGCGCCCGCCCAGGAGGGCAGGCACCGGGCCGCCGCCCCGCCCGTCGTGTCCCGCGCGAGAAGGCTCTTCACGGGCAGCCCCGAGGACCCCCGCTGGGCCCGCCCCGCGCTGTGGGCGATCCTGGTCCTGGCCACGGCCCTGTACGCCTGGAACCTCTCCTCCATCACCGGCAACACCTTCTACAACGCGGCCGTCTACTCCGGCACCAAGAGCTGGAAGGCGTTCTTCTTCGGCGCCCTGGACTCGGGCAGCTTCATCACCGTCGACAAACCGCCGTTCGCGCTGTGGGTGATGGGCCTGTCGGCCCGGGCCTTCGGCTTCGGCACCTGGCAGTTGATGCTGCCGATGGTGGCCGTGGGCACCGGGTCCGTGGCCCTGCTGTACCGGCTCGTCAAACGGGACTTCGGGGTCGTGGCCGGCACCATCGCCGCGCTCACCCTCACTCTCACGCCGATCACCGTCGCCATCAACCGCGACACCAACCCGGACCCGATCCTGGTCTTCCTGATGCTGCTCGGCGCGGCCGCGCTGCTCAAGGCCGTGCGCACCGGGCGGCTGATGCCGATGGTGTGGTCCGGGGTCGCGATCGGCTTCGCGTTCAACACGAAGATGATGCAGGCGTACGTCGTCCTGCCCGCGTTCTTCCTGGTCTACCTGTGGGCGGCGAACGTCTCGCTCGGCAGGCGGATCCGCAACCTGGCCGTCGGCACGGTGGCGTTGATCGCCTCCAGCGCCTGGTGGATGGTGATCGTCGACCTGATCCCGGCCTCGTCCCGCCCCTACATCGGCGGTTCCACCGACAACACCGTCTGGGACCTCGTCATCGGCTACAACGGCTTCGGCCGTATCTTCGGGGCGAGTTCGTCGGTCGGCTCGCAGGGCAACGGCGCGAGCTTCGGCGGCACCGCGAGCATCTACCGGATGTTCAACGACATCATGGGCGGCCAGATCTCCTGGCTGATCCCCTTCGCCGCCATCGCCCTGATCGGTGGGCTGGTGCTGCGCGGCCGGGTGCCGCGTACGGACGCCAAGCGGGCCGCGCTGATGCTCTGGGGCGGCTGGTTCGTCCTGCACTACCTGACCTTCGCCCTCGCCGAGGGCACCTTCCACCCGTACTACGTCACCGCCATGGCCCCCGGTATCGCGGCTCTGGCCGGTGCGGGCGGGGTCATGCTCCACAACGCCTTCAAGGACGGCTCGGCGGCGGTGGGGGTCCCCCCGCGCGAGCGTATTCGAGCGTGGGGGAGGGGCTGGGTGCTCCCGGGCGCCATCGCGGTCAGCTCGGTCTGGGCGATCGTCCTGCTCCAGCGGGTCTCCGGCTCCGGCACGCTGTACACGGTCGCGGAGATCGCCGTCGGCCTTGCGGGTGCGGCGTCGGTGCTCGGTCTGCTGGTCGGGCGGTTCATGAAGCGGCAGAAACTGGTCGGCTTCGCGGCACTGGCCGCGATCGTGGCCCTGCTCGCCGGTCCGGCCGCCTACTCGGTCTCGGCGGCGACGACCGCGAGCACCAACGGCACCAACCCGACGGCCGGTCCCAACACCGGTGGCGGCATGGGCGGCGGTGGCATGGGCGGCGGTCCGAGCGGCAGCAAGGGCGGGGCTTCCAGCGGCACCAAGCCCAGCGGGAACGCCCCGAGTGGCTCCGGCAGCGGCACGTCGATGGGCACGCCTCCGTCAGGCAGCAACTCCAGCTCCTCGTCGAGCTCGTCGAGCTCGTCGAGCAAGGGCTCGGGCGGCGGCGGAATGGGCGGTGGCACCCAGGTCTCCTCCGCGATGATCACGTACCTGAAGAAGCACCAGGACGGCGCCACCTGGCTGGTCGCGGTGGCCACCGACCAGACGGCCTCCTCGATCATCCTGGAGTCCGGTCAGCCGGTCATCTCCATGGGCGGCTGGTCCGGCAGCGACAACGCGATGACCCTCGCCAAGCTGAAGAGCCTGGTGAAGTCGGGCAAGCTGCACTACATCGTCGTCAGCAGCAGTGGTGGCCAGGGCACCAACTCCGAGATCTCGACCTGGGTCAAGAAGCACGGCACGGCCGTGAGCGCGTACAGCGGCCTCTACCGCCTGGACGCCTCCGACGTCAGCTGATCCCCCCATCCCCCCCACAGCGGGCGGGCCGCCGGACTCCCCTGCCGGCGGCCCGCCCTTTCGCATGCCTGGTTTCAGCCCGCCCCACCGGCTGAAACCGCCGTGAAGCCACGCTGAATCCGACCCCCTGCACGCTCTGCCGCATGAACCCGACGACAACGGCGATCGAGGCCACCGACCTCCGCAAGGCATACGGCGACAAGCTCGTCCTCGACGGCATCGACCTGCGCGTCCCCCGAGGCACCGTCTTCGCCCTGCTCGGCCCGAACGGCGCCGGCAAGACCACCACCGTCCAGATCCTCTCCACCCTGATCCGCGCCGACGCCGGGACCGCCCGAGTCGCCGGGCACGACCTGGCCGCGCGACCGCAGTCCGTGCGGGCCGCGATCGGTGTCACCGGCCAGTTCTCCGCCGTGGACAACCTGATCACCGGCGAGGAGAACATGGCGCTGATGGCGGACCTGCACCACCTGGACCGCGCCGAGGGCCGCCGCGTCACCGTCGAACTGCTGGAGCGCTTCGACCTCGTCGAGGCCGCGAGGAAGCCCGCCTCCACCTACTCGGGCGGTATGCGCCGCCGTCTCGACATCGCGATGACGCTGGTCGGCTCCCCCGAGGTGATCTTCCTGGACGAGCCGACGACCGGCCTGGACCCGCGCGCCCGGCACTCCATGTGGCAGATCATCCGCGAGCTCGTCGACGGCGGAGTCACCGTCTTCCTCACCACGCAGTACCTGGAGGAGGCCGACCAGCTCGCCGACCGCATCGCGGTCCTGAGCGACGGCCGGATCGTCGCCGAGGGCACCCCGGACGAGCTCAAGCGGCTCGTCCCCGGCGGCCATGTCCGGCTCCGCTTCCTCGACCCGGCCGAACTCGCCCGCGCCGCCCGGGTGCTGGGCGTGGGCGTCCGGGACGACGAGGCGCTCGCCCTGCAGGTCCCGGGCGACGGCAGCGTCCACACCCTGCGTGCCCTGCTCGACGTCCTCGACCGCGCGTCCGTCGCCCTGGACTCGCTCACCGTCCACACCCCCGACCTCGACGACGTCTTCTTCGCGGTCACCGACCGCCCCGACCACGAGAAGGTGCAGACCCGATGAGCACGAACATCCAGGCCCTCCACACCCGCGACTCGCTCACCATGCTGCGCCGCAACCTCCTGCACGCCCGCCGCTACCCCTCGATGACCCTCCAGGTCGCGCTCATCCCCGTCTTCCTGCTCCTCCTCTTCGTGTACGTCTTCGGCGGCGCGCTCGGCACCGGAATCGGCCAGGGCGGCGGCCGCACCGCCTACCTCGCCTATCTCGTCCCCGGCATCCTGCTGATGACCGCGGGCACCGGAGCGGTACCGACCGCGGTCGCCGTCTGCACGGACATGACCGAGGGCATCGTCGCCCGCTTCCGCACGATGGCGATCTCCCGGCCGTCGATCCTGGTCGGCCATGTCGTCGGGTCGGTCGTCCAGACGGTGATCAACCTGGTGCTGGTGACCGCGGTCGCCGTCGCCATCGGCTTCCGCCCGAACGCGAGCTTCACGGAGTGGGTGGCGGCCATCGGGCTGCTCGTCCTCTTCGTCACCGCGCTGACCTGGCTCTCGGTCGGCCTCGGGCTGATCAGCAAGACGCCCGAGGGGGCCAGCAACGCCCCGCTGCCGATCTCGTTCCTGCTGCCCTTCGTCAGCAGCACGTTCGTGCCGGTCGACTCGATGCCGTCCTGGATCCGCTGGTTCGCCGAGTACCAGCCCTTCACCACGGTCGTCGAGACCGTGCGCGGACTGCTCACCGGCACGGAGATCGGGCACAACGGCTGGATGGCCGTGGCGTGGAGCATGGCCGTCGCGGTCCTCGGGTTCGTGTGGTCGCTCCGCCTGTTCGACCGCGACACCCACTGAACACCCCACCGGAGAAAGGAAGTTGCCATGACCACCGACGCCCTGCACCTCACCCCCGAGCTCGTCGAGAACCCCGTCGGCGCCTACGCCGGCCTCCGCAGCCGCCCCGGCCTCGGCCATGTCGTCCTCCCGGGCCTGGACACCCCGGTCCGGCTGGTCACCCGCCACGAGGACGTGAAGGCCGCGCTCACCGAACCACGCCTGGTGCGGGACAGATCCACCATCCCCGACTCCGACATGCCGGACCCACAGGCCGAGTTGCTGGCACAGGGCACAGGCGGGCTCCCGCCCGAATACGCGCAGTATCTCTCCGGCCATCTGGCCCTCTTCGACGGCGACGAGCACACTCGCCGCCGCAGCCCCCTGACCCGCGCCTTCACCGCCCGCCGGGTGGCGGCCCTGCGCCCCTTCGTCGAGAAGACGGCCCGGGAGCTGATCGGCACCCTCGCCGCACGCGAACAGGCCGATCTGCTGGCCGAGTTCGCCTACCCGCTGAGCACGGCCGTCATCTGCGCCCTCGTCGGCGTGGACGGGGCCGACCAGGACAGGGTCTGCGGCTGGATCCGGGACTTCGCGTACGGCGACGGCAGCCGCGCCCTCGAAGGGCTCGGCGGGGTCGTCGGGTACACGAAGGACCTGGTCGCCCGCCGCCGCACCGAGCCCGCCGACGACCTGGTCTCGGCCCTGCTGGCGGACGGCGGCCTGACCGATGACGAGATCGTCACCGTCTTCTTCCTGCTGATCAACACCGGTATCACCCCGCCCGCCCTGTTTCTCGCCCACGCGGTCCTCGCCCTCCTCGACCACCCGGACCAGCTCGAACGACTGCGCACAGAGCCGGAGTTGCTCGGCCGCGCGGTCCCCGAGCTGCTGCGCCACGTCACCCTGGTCCGCATGGGCGCCACGCTGTACGCCACGGAGGACTTCGTGTTCGCCGGCACCCGACTGACGAAGGGCGAGGCCGTCACGGTCGCCCTCTTCGCCGCGGACCACGACCCCGCCGCCTACGACAACCCCGAACGCCTCGACGTGACAAGGGAGTTCGGGCGGGGCGACGGCCACCTGGCCTTCGGGCACGGCCCGCACTACTGCATCGGCGCCGCGCTCGGCCGGCTGGTGACGGGCGTGGTGTTCGAGGAGCTTCTCGTACGACGGTCAGCGGCACCGGAGTTGGCCGTGGACCGCGCCGACGTGCGGTTCGGGCACTGGCCCGGCGACGGTTTCCACCTGCTGAGCCTGCCGGTCAGACTGTGACCCGTCGGGCCGCGGCCCCCTCCGCCGCGACCCGCACCAGGTCGAGGGCGGCTCCCCGCAGCCCCTCCGCGTCCAGGGCGGCGTACGTGGACACCGCGTCCTCGTAGGCCGCCCTGTCGGCGTTCGTGGCGTCCTCGCGGGCGCGGGCCGAGGACATCGTGGGCTGGAAGTTGCGCAGGGCGCGGAAGCGTTCGGCGAGGGCGGTCAGCCGGGCGCCGCGAGCGCCGTCGCCGTCGGCCAGGGCGGCCGTGCCGAGGGCGAGCAGCAGCGCGCCGCAGACCGGGAAGTCGACGGTCACGTAGTGCGGGGCGGCCGTGGGGCGGGTCAGCAGGGCGGTGAGGCGGGCGGGCAGCGCGGCGGCGAGCGGGGCGACGAGGTCGGTGCGGCCGTGCCGGGCGTGTGCGGTGAGGGCGACCGACTGGAGCTCCAACACCCATCCCTCCATGACGAGTTCGTCGCCGAAGACCGGGTCGGCGGTGCGCGCCAGCCGCTCCAGGGCCCGGCGCCACAGACCGAGCCCCGTCTCGATGTCGCCGCGCGCGAGGGCGATCTCGGCACGGGCGCCCAGGTCGGGAGTGAAGGCGTCGGAGGCGCTGCCTTCGGGCTGGTTCCGCAGGGCCTCCTCCAGCCAGTGCTCGGCGCCGTCGAGGTCACCGGTCTGCAGGTTGGCGAGCATCAGACCCCACCGCATGCCGATCGTGTCGCTCCACTCGCCGAGACCCTCCAGGGCGTCCACCGCACGCTCCATGTGCGCCAGGGCCTCGCCTCCGCGCTCGGTCTGCAGGCACAGTTCGGCGAGTCGGGACGCCGGCCAGATCCGCAGCAGCGGGATGTCCCCGTCGCCGAGCGCCTCGACCATGCGACGGGCGGCGGCGAGGGCGAGGTCCGGTCGGTGCTCGCCCTCCCACACGTAACTGGCCACGCAGTTGGCGACACCCGCGAGCAACGGCCTGTCGCTGTCGCACAGTTCGGCGAGCGCGTCATGGTCGGCGAGCACCTGCGGGAAGGCGCACAGCACCGTCGCGATGGCTCGTACCAGCGTGTCCGGTGCGGCGGGCGGCAGCCGGCGCAGGGTCACCAGGGTACGGACGGCGCCCGGTCCGACGCCCAGGTACAGGTTGGCGGTGAGCAGGGCGGCGGCGGTGCGGGTCGGCTCGACGTACTCGGGGCCGGGCCGGTAGTGGGACAGGGGCCGGGCGGTGTCCTCGGTGAGGGCGATCATCCGGGGATAGTTGGTCTCCGTGGTCCACAGGGCGCCGAGTACGGCGGTGACCGGGGCGACGGTGTCGAGGTCCTCGCGAGCGAGCGCGAGCCGCAGGGCCTGGACGAGGTTGTCCTGCTCGGCGCGGATCAGCTGCCAGCAGGTGAACGGGTCGGTGCCGAAGGGCGCGTCGTGGTGAGTGACGCCGAACTCCCGCGCCCAGCGCAGGAATCGGCCGGTGACCGCCTCCTCCCGGTGCGCGGCGGCGAACTCGCGGACCGTCTCCAGCATGCGGAAGCGGGCACCGTACGGCGTGTCGGCGACCTTCAGCAGGGACTGGTCGACCAGGTCCTCCAGGAGTTCCCAGACATCCTCGACGAGCTGCTCGGCCGCCTGGGCCGTGAACCCCGCCGGGAAGACGGACAGGGCGCGCAACGCGGACCGCGCCGGCTCGTCGAGGAGGTTCCAGCTCCAGTCGACGACGGCGTGCAGGGTGCGGTGTCGCTGCGGGGCGTCCCGGGGGCCGCCCCGCAGCAGAGCGAACCGGTCCTCCAGACGCCGGGCGATCTCCGCCACCGACATCACCCGCACCCGGGCGGCGGCGAGTTCGACGGCGAGCGGCAGGCCGTCGAGGCGGCCGCACAGTGCGGCCACGACATCGGCGGGCAGGTCCACGTCCGGGCGGGCGGCTCGGGCGCGCTGCTCGAACAGCTCCACGGTGGTGACGGGGTCCAGCTCGGGGAGCAGATGGACGGTCTCGGACGACAGCCCGAGCGGCGCCCGGCTGGTGGTGAGGATCCGCAGGTCCCGGGTCCGCGACACGAGGGCCTGGACCAGGTCGGCGACACCGCGCACCACCTGCTCGCAGTTGTCGAGCACGAGCAGCGCGGGTCCGGAGCCGAGGGCACCGACGATGCCGACGACCGGATCGGTGCCGGAGGCGCCCAGCGCGGAGGCGACCTCGGCGGCGACATCGGTGTCCTCGCGGACACCGGCCAGCGGCACCAGGTGCACGACACGCTGCTCGGCGTCCCGGGCGACGGCGCTCGCGAGGCGGGTCTTGCCGAGGCCGCCGGGACCGACGACGGAGGTGACGCGGGCGGTGTGCAGCAGCCGCGTCACCTGGGCGAGGTCGGCGTCCCGGCCGAGCAGGGGGTTGGGTTCGTGCGGCACACCGCGCCGGACGACCGGCGCCTCGCCGCGCAGCAGCTCCTGGTGGAGTTCCTGGAGGGCGGGACCGGGGTCGGTGCCGAGGGTGTCGCGAAGGCGGCGGCGATGGGTGTCGTACGCGGCGAGGGCGGCGGCGGGACCGGCGGTGGCCGTCTGGCAGCGCATCAGCTCCAGGAGGAGTTCCTCGTCGTGGGGCCGGCCCGCGACCAGTTCGGCGAGCGGGCCGACGGCTTCGTCGCGGCGGCCGGTACGGGAGAGGGCGAGGGCACGGGAGCGGGCGAGGGAGCGGTGGGTGGAGGCGCGCGCGGCGCGCAACTCGCCGACGGGATCGCCGGGTTCGGCCTCTCCCTCCGCCGGTGCGCCGTCCCAGAGCGCCAGCCCCTCCGTCGCCTCGGCGAGGGCGCCCGCGTGGTCGCCGGCCCGGGCCTTCTCGGCGGCAGCGGCGGCGAACAGCAGCACGGCCGAGGTGTCGACCTGGTCCTCGCGCAGGGTGAGCCGGTAGCCGGTGGGAGTGCCGGCGATGACCTCGGCGCCGAGCTGCTTACGGGCCCGCGAGACCAGGATCTGCAGCGCCTTCGTCGGATTCTCCGGCTGCTCGTCCCCCCACAGCCCGTCGACCAGCCGAGCCGCACCGCACCCCGCCCGCAACTCCCCGGCGAGCAGCGCGAGCAGCCCGCGCAGCCGGGGCGCGGTGATCTCCCGGCCGCGGTGGGAGACGGCGGACAGCAGGGTCAACTCGATGGTCACGGCGTCAGGTTAGCCAGTGTCAGGCGGCTGTCGACGACTCCTCGGCCACCGGAAACCCCTCCGTCCGCAGCACCTGCCCTGCGCCGTCCACCGCGAACACCTCGCAGCCCGGCAGCGAGGCCGCCCACCCGATGCCCTCGGCGCCCATCGCGAAGGCCGCCGTGGCCACCGAGTCCGCTTCTGTCAGCGAGGCCGCCACGACCGTCATGCTCAGCAACCCCGTCGCCGGACGCCCCGTGCGCCCGTCGATGATGTGGTCGCCGCGCTCGTAGCGGGCGGAGGTCGCCACCGCCCCGTCGGTCAGCTCCAGGACCGTGCACAGCTTGTCGGCGTGGACGGGGTGCCGTACGCCCACGCGCCAGGGCCCGCCGGAGGCGGCCACATCGCCCCCGGCGTTCAGCACGAAGCGCCTCGCCCCGGCCGCCCTCAGCAGGTCCGCCGCGCGCTGCACCGACCAGCCCTTGACCACCGCGCAGGGGTCGAGCCCCCGCCCCGGCAGCCGTACGTCGAACGCGCCGCCGGTGGCGGCCCGATAGTGCTCGCACAGGTCGAGGACCTCGGTCAACTCATCGCTGAGTTGCGCGAGTTCGAGCTCTCCCCGGTCGTAGCGGGACACCTCGCTGTCGGCCTTGAACGGGCTGAACCGGGCGTCGACCTCGCGCAGCCACGCGAAGACCGCGTCGGCGGCCGACGCCCCCGTCTCGTCGAAGCCCTCGTCGTCGACCCGCAGCGACACCGGGAAACCCATGACGTGTTCGACGCGGTGCATACCGGTCAGCCCTTCGCGTCAATGGCGGCCTGGAGCGACTGCTTGTAGCCGTCGCTGGTGATGGTCGCGCCGGACACCGTGTCGATGTCTGCGCTCTGCGCCTTCAGCGTCTCCGCGATCAGCTTCGGCACCGCGGCCGTCGTCTGCGGATGGTTCGGCTGCTGAAGCATCCTCACAGCCGTGATCTTGTCACCCGAGAAGGTCACCTGGACCTGCACGGGCCCCTTGTCCGTGTTCACCGTCGAGCCCGCCACCGTCCGGGAAGCGGCGGTGGTCGCGGAGGCGGACGCCGATGCCGACGGGGAGGGCGAAGAGGAGGCCGATTTCGTGTTGTCGTCGATCGCGGCCTGGAGCGACTGCTTGTAGCCGTCGCTGGTGATGGTCGCGCCGGACACCGTGTCGATGTCTGCGCTCTGCGCCTTCAGCGTCTCCGCGAT
>NZ_JBSFHA010000024.1:0-122204 GCF_053596855.1 Streptomyces sp. NPDC001617 | reverse complement strand
GGGCTTCGTGCAGCCGCCGTTCGTGACCGCTGCCCTACAGGATCTCGACCTGTGGTCCCCGGCAGCGATTCCGGGTGTCGAGTACGTATGACGCCGCCCTTTCGATCAGGGCGTAGTCGAAGGCGTCGTGGTCGGTGGCCAGGACCACCACGTCCGCCGCCCGGATCTCCGCTTCGGTCAGTTCCACCCGGAGGATGTCTGTGGGCAGCAGGTAGGAGTCCGTGTGCGGCTCTACCGCGAGGACGTGGGCGCCGAGCTTGCTCAGTGACTGGGCGAGGGTGACGGCCGGCGACTCACGGATGTCCCCGGTGTTCTTCTTGTAGGCCAGGCCGAGTTGCAGGACCCGGGATCCCTTGACCGACTTGGCGCGTTCGTTCAGTCCCCGGGTGATCCGCCAGGTGACGTAGGAGGGCATCTGGTCGTTCATCTCGTTGGCCAGTGAGATGAACCGGACGTCCTGCTTCAACAACCGCTTGACCTGCCAGGACAGATACGAGGGATCGACCGGCAGGCAGTGCCCGCCCACTCCGGGGCCGGGCGTGAACGGCATGAAGCCGAACGGCTTGGTGGCGGCGGCCTCGATGGCTTCCCAGATGTCGGCCCCCAACTCCCGGGAGATCATCGCCATCTCGTTGACCATGGCGATGTTGACGTGGCGGTAGGTGTTCTCCAGGAGCTTCGTCAACTCGGCGGTGCGGCAGGAACTGACCGGCACCGTGCGTTCCACGATGCGCGCGTAGAAGCGCTCGATGCTGCGCAGTGACGCGGCATCGATTCCCGAGGTCACCTTCGGCGTGTTCTCGAGGTGCCAGTCGGGGTTGCCGGGGTCGATGCGCTCGGGACTGTACCCGAGGTGGAAGTCCACGCCCGCCTTCATCGCACTGCCCTCCTCCAGCAGCGGCTGCAGCAGGCAGTCCGTGGTCCCCGGATACGTGGTGGACTCCAGGACGACGGTGGCGCCGGGCGTGATGTGAGGGGCGATGCGGCGCCCCGCGCTTTCCACGAAGCTCAGATCGGGCGCACCGTCACGCAGTGGGGTGGGCACCGTGATCACGCATACGTCGAAGCCGGCGATCCGGTCGTAGTCGGTGGTGGGTTCGTACTGGCCGCTGTCGAGGGCGGCGGCCAGGCGCGAGTGGTCGACGCCCTCGATATAGGAATCACCCGAGGCCAAGCGCTTCACTCGCAGTTCGTCGGTGTCCAGGCCGACCACGTGGAAGCCGGCTTCCACCGCTCGTACGGCGAGCGGAAGTCCCACGTATCCCTGGCCGACGACAATCAGTTTTTCTGGCTCGTACGCATCGTTCAGGTTGTGCCTCATCATCACCGCGGCCTTCCGGACAGTAGGCTTCTCCTGGGCCAATTGAGGCACATACGACGGGTTGGGTTCCTATCGCCGCGTCGTGTCTCTTCGGTGTCACTCCAATTGCCCATCGCGCGGCACGCCGAGGTAGCTGAAGGGGCCTGCCGATGTTTCAATTTTCGCTATTTCTCCCATACGTGAATGTTGGGCTCGGCAAGAAGGTGGAGCCCTGGGGGAGCTGTCCGAGATCCGCCCGCTGAACCGGAGTGGCCCGCATGGATCATTGTTCGAAGTATCTGGTCACCGGTGGAGCCGGCTTCATCGGCTCACACCTCGTGGATGCGCTGTTGGCCGGAGGAAATGAAGTTGTTGTACTCGACAACCTCGCCACCGGGCGAATGTCCAACCTGGCTCGGGCGCAGGAGCATCCGAGGTTCCGTTTCGTCCACGGTTCTGTGCTCGACGCATTTCTGGTCGACGAGTTGGCGCGCGAGTGTGACGCCTTGGTCCATTTGGCCGCCGCCGTTGGAGTCAAACTCATCGTCGAACAACCGCTGAAGTCGTTCGTCACCAACATCAGAGGCACCGAGACGGTCCTCGAGTCCGCCCAACGCCATTCGCGCAGGATTCTGGTGGCCAGTACCTCGGAGATCTACGGAAAGAACTCCTCGGGACCGCTCACCGAAACCTCCGACCGTATCCTGGGCAGCCCGTCAGTGATCCGCTGGTCGTACAGCACGGCCAAGGCGGTCGACGAGATCCTCACGGGGCTTTACCACCGGGAGCGCGGCCTGAGGTCGACGATCGTCCGGTTCTTCAACACCGTCGGCCCTCGGCAGAGCCCGGCGTACGGGATGGTCATCCCGCGGTTCGCCCGGCAGGCGGTGCGCGGGGAGCCCATCACCGTTCACGCGACCGGTCGGCAACGGCGCTGCTTTCTCCACGTCGCCGACGCGGTCCAGGCGCTGATGCTCCTGCTGGAGCATCCGGGAGCGGAGGGCGGGACGTTCAACGTCGGTTCCAACGACGAGATCACCATTCTCGAACTCGCCGAGCGGGTCATCGCTCAGGCGGGGAGCGCTTCTTCGGTGGAACACATGGCCTACGACGAGGCATACGGAGCGGGCTTCGAGGACATGCAGCGCAGGGTCCCCGACACCACGAGGCTGCGCACGCTGACGGGGTGGCAGCCGCGGCACGATCTCGCCGACGTGCTCGCCGACGCCGTTGCGGACGCGCGCGAGGAGACGAGGCGTACGCAGTCGACACCCCTGCCGAGCACGCGGGGAGAGGCGCTTCCCGCGGCCACCGCGTACACCGCCCCAAGCGCGCTGGCGGGCCCGTGGCAGTCCTGAATCCTCTGCCCACGGCCCTGACCGTCGGCGGCACGGCCCTGCTGCTCGGTGGGTTGCTGACGGAGCCACTGCGGCGTTTCGCCCTGCGCCACGGCATCACCGACCGGCCCGGCGGCCACAAGGGCCATGCCCGTCCGACGCCGTACCTCGGCGGGGTCGCGGTGGCGCTCGTCACGCTCTTCTCGGGAGCCGCCGGGGTGTTTGTCGGAGGTCTCGGAGACCCAGGCCTCGCGGTACTGCTCGGGGGTGCCGCGATCATGGCGGTCCTGGGGCTCGTCGACGATCTGCGCCCGCTGGGCCCGGCGCCGCGGTTGTGCGTGGAGACCGCGGCGGCTTCGGGTGTCGTGCTGGTGGGCGGACATCCGACGCTCGTCGGCGGACCGGTCGACGCCGTGTTCGCCGTCCTGTGGATCGTCTTCACCACCAACGCGTTCAATCTGCTGGACAACATGGACGGAGCGGCCTCGTCGCTGTGTGCCGTCATCGGTGGGTTCCTGTGCTGGAGCGCGTGGTTGAGCGGACGGCCGGAGCTGGGAGTGGTGCTGGTGGCCCTCACCGGCGCCTGCCTGGGCTTCCTCGTCCACAACTGGCACCCGGCACGGATCTTCCTCGGCGACTCCGGCTCCCTCTTCATCGGTTTCGTCCTGGCGTCCGCGGCGGTGGTGCTCCACAAGGACGCCACCGGCCTCTCCGGGCCCGCCGGGCTGCTGGCCACGACGTTGGTGGCGACCGTGGACACGGCGCTCGTCATACTGGCCCGTTACCGGGAGGCACGGCCGCTGCTGCAGGGAGGGCTGGACCATGCGTCCCACCGGCTGCGGAGGATGGGTCTGACGGTGACGCAGGCCGTCGCCGGGCTGGGGATGTTCGCGGCACTCGGGGGGCTTGCCGGGGTGCTCATGACACAGGGCGTCCTGCGGCCGGGCATCCTGCTCCCGGCGGCCGTCGCGGTCGGCGCCGCGGCGGTGGTGGGGTTGCTCAGGGTTCCCTCCACGCAGGGCCGGGCGGCACCTGCCGTCCTTCCCGCCGGGAGGGCGAAGGACGGCGAGGAGCAGACGACCGTCCGGGTCAACCGGGGCAACCACCCCGTGGGGCGCGGAATGGGGAAGCCGGCGACCTGGGACGCGCACGCGACCGCCCTGCCGTCCCAGCCGACCCGGCAGTCATGAGGTCCAGGACACGACGGGCATCAGTCCTCGACGACCCGGCTTCGTGAGCTGTTCAGTGGGGCGCCGCCCGGTGATCGAAACCGGGCGGCGCCCCACTGTATGGATGTCCGAGGCGGGCGGACGCGGTGCCGGCTCAGGTGACCGCGGCGGACGACCGGGTCGCCGGTGCGGGCAACAGGTCGGTCGGAGCGGCGTACTGCGGCAGACTCTGGAACCAGCGCACCGTCTCCGCCAGGCCCTCGTCGAGCGGCACCGGTACGACGTCCGGGAACAGTTCGCGCAGCAGACGGTCGGCCGCCTGCGAATCCCGTACGTCTCCTCGTCGCGCGGGTTCGTGCGCGATCTGCAGGGGCGCCTCCAGAACGGACGCCAGACGCTGGGCGAGATCGAGGAGCGGCACCCGTGTGCCGAACGCCAGATTCACCGGACTGCTGGAGGTGACGCGGCGCAGTGCGGCGTCGGCCAGCACCCGTACGACCGTTCCCACGTAGGTGAAGTCGCGGGTCTGCCGGCCGTCACCGAAGATCGTCAGCGGCTCACGGCGCATCATGGCGTCGATGAAGGCCGGAATCACCGCGGCGTAGGCGTGGCCGGCCGGCTGCAGTGGGCCGTACACGTTGAAGAAGCGCAGCGCGAGCGTCGGCAGCTGGAAGGCCGCCCCGTAGGCGAGCACATAGGCCTCGGTCGCCAGTTTGCTCGCCGCGTACGGGCTCAGCGGGCGGGTCGGAAGTCCCTCGTGCTTGGGCAGGTCGGGGATCGCTCCGTACACGGAGGACGAGGAGGCGGCGACCACATGGACATCGCGCGCCCGGCAGGCTTCCAGCACCCGCACGGTGCCGGTCGCGTTGACGTCGTGGCTGGCGAAGGGATCTCTGAGGGAGCGCGGCACGGAGGGGCGGGCGGCCAGGTGGACCACGGCGTTCGCGCGGCCGACCACCGATTCGAGGAGGCGCCGGTCCAGAATGCTTCCCTCGATCAGCTCCACACCCGTGTCGGCGAGATTGGCCGCCGAACCGGTGCTCAGGTCGTCGAGCGCGACGACGTCGCCGACGTCCGGTCGCGAGACGAGTTCCCGGCACAGGTTCGCTCCGATGAAACCGGCGCCTCCGGTAACGACGATGTTCAACGCTGGTCACCTTTCCATAGGGACGCCGGCCACCACCCATGGGCGACGGCGATGGAGGCGTAGACGTCGTGGATGTCGGTCACGAGGCGCTGCGCCCCGAACCGCTGTGCCGTCCAGGCGGCCGCACGGATTCCCACCCGCGAGCGCAGCTCCTCGTCGCGCAGCAGCCGCACGGTGTGCCGGGCGAGTTCGGCGGAGCCGGTGGCGGACAGGAATCCGGTCTCCCGGTCCCGCACCACCTCGGCGACGCTGCCGACGTTCGTGGCGACCACGGGCACGCCCGCGAGGCCGGCCTCGATCAGACTGAGCGGCATCCCCTCGTTGTCCGAGGTGAGCAGCACCACGTCCGCGGCGGCGTACACGGTCTCCACGTCGGACCGCCAGCCCAGCAGACGCAAGTCGGACCCGAAGTCGTCCACCGCGGCGAGGGCGGGCAGTTGTTCGCCTTCCCCGCACACCAGGAACACGGCGTCCGGTACGGCACGACGCACCTCACGGGCCACCTCCAGGAACCGGTCGGGCCGTTTGATCCGTGTCACTCGCCCCACGTAGGCGACCACGGGGCGGTGCTCGGGCAGTTCCAGGCGCTTACGTGCCTCGGCGCGGTCGGGCGGTGACGGCAGGGCCGTTCCGGGCGGGACCACGACGTACTCCTCGGGTCGGCCGATGCCGGCGGCCAGGAGGTCGTCGCGGACGCGTGTTCCCACGGACAGCAGTCGGTCGCAGCGGCGCGCCAGCAGACGTTCGGTCTGTACCACCAGGCGGGTCTTGGCAGGGGAGAAGTACCCGTGCAGCAGGTGCCCGTGGAAGGTGTGCACCCGTGCGGGCACCCGGGCCGTCACGGCGGCGATCCGGCCCAGCGCACCGGCCTTGGCCGTGTGGGTGTGCACGATGTGGGGCCTGAACCGGCGCATGGCGGCGGTGAGTTCGGCGAGCGCCCGCAGGTCGTCGGAGGGCCGTACCGCCCGGCCGAGCGCCGGGATGCGGGTGACCGGGACGTCGCAGGCGCAGTGGTCGATGTAGTCCGCCTCGTCCGGGCCCACCGATCCGGCGAACAGGCGGTGGTCGAAGAGTTCGGCGTCGAGCCCCCGCATCAGCGTGGACACCTGGAGGGCGGGTCCGCCGACGTTCATCCGGGCGATGACTCTCATCACCCTGACGCGCGGGGGGCGGACGGCCCCTGGAATACCGCCTTTGATCGACATGGGGAATACACTAAACCACGACATGGTGTAATAACGCAGAATGCCGGATGTGCCCTATATGTCCTTGAAGGAAGAAGAACCGGCGACGCAGTTCGCCGCTCACACGGGCCTGCGGGGCCCGACCCCCGACCGGGTGTGCCTGATGATCGGTCAGCTCGGACTCGGTGGAGCGGAGAAGCAGATCGCCCTTCTCGCCCGGGAGTTGAGTGAGCGCGGGATCCTCACGGACCTGCTGGTGATGTTCGGGAGAGGGCCACGCGAAGAGGAACTCCTGGGCTCCGGCGTAAGGGTCGTGGACCTCGGGTTCCGGCGCCGCAGACCCCTGTTGACCGGCCTGATGGGCAATGCGTGGGCGTTCGCGCGGCTCGTCCTCCATCTGAGGCGGACGCGGCCTCAGGTGTTGCAGGCGTTCTTGTTCCACGCGTACCTGATCGCCGCACCCGCCGCCCGGCTGGCCGGAGTGCCGGTGCTCGTGGCCGGACGGCGCAGCCTCGGTGACTACAAGCAGGGTCGCCGCCTGGCGCTCGCCGCGGAGCGGCTGGCGACACGGTGGACGGACTCCGTGGTCGCCAACGCGCAGGCCGTCGCCGAGGACGTGCGCAGGAACGAGGGCGTACCGGCCGCCAAGATCACCGTGATCCCCAACGGCATGCCCCGACGGGACTTCGAGCCGGCGCGCGCGGCCACCGTCGACACCTCGCTGCCGATCGTTCTCTGCGTGGCGAACCTCGCCGCGCACAAGGGGCACCGATACCTGCTCGAGGCGTGCGCCCTGCTCCGCTCGAAAGGACGTGACTGCACCCTGCTGCTCGTCGGGGACGGCCCGGAACGCGCATCCCTGACGGCCCAGGCCGAACGGCTGGGCGGCGACGTCCGGTTCCTGGGCGCCCGCACCGACGTGGCCCCGTTCCTGGCACGGGCGGACGTGGTCGTCCTGCCGTCCCTCCACGAAGGATGCAGCAACGCCGTCATGGAAGCGCTCGCGGCGGGCAGGCCGATGGTCGCCACCGCCGTGGGCGGCACGCCGGAACTGCTGCGGGGACATGGCGTGCTGGTGCCTCCCGCGGATGCGGCCGCGCTCGCCGACGGTCTGCAGCGCCTGCTCGATGACCGGAAGCTCGCCGACGAGTTCGGTCGGAACGGGTGCGCGTGGGCCCGCGCCACCCTCAGCGTGGAGGCGATGGCGGATCGCTACGTCTCCCTGTACCGCGAACTTCTGGGGCGGCCATGTGCGGCGTAGCGGGAATCGTGTCGGCGACATCTGCGGACCCGGCGGTTGTCCAGGCGATGTGCGATCTCATCGTGCACCGGGGTCCGGACGGGGAGGGATTCCACATTGACGGTCAGTCGGCGCTCGGCATGCGGCGGCTTGCCATCATCGACGTGGCCGGAGGCGACCAGCCCGTCTACAACGAGGACCGCAGCGTCGCAGCGGTGTTCAACGGCGAGATCTACAATTTCGCCGAGCTCCGCACGGAGTTGCGGAACCTGGGACACGAGTTCCGCACGAACAGCGACAGTGAGTGCCTGGTCCACCTGTACGAGGAGTACGGCGACGACCTGGTCCACCGGCTGCGCGGCATGTTCGCCTTCGCCCTGTGGGACGCGCGGGAGCAGCGGCTGCTGCTCGCACGTGACCGCGTGGGCAAGAAACCCCTGTACTACTGGCACGCCGGCGACTCTCTGGCGTTCGCCTCCGAACTCAAGGCGCTGTCCGCTGTCCCCGGTCTCCGGCGCGACCTCGATCTGGTCGCCCTCCACCACTACCTGACGTACCAGTACGTCCCCGCGCCGTGGTCGATCCTCCGGGGGGTGCGCAAGCTGCCGCCCGGCCACCTGCTCAGCTGGCAGGGTGGACGGATGGTCGTACGGCGGTACTGGGCCCTGGACTTCACCCCCGGCCCCGAGATCCGCGAGGAGGAGGCCGCGCAACGCGCCCGCGAACTGCTGCTCGACGCCACCCGGGTACGCATGGTGTCCGAACGTCCTCTGGGCGCCTTCCTGTCCGGCGGTATCGACTCGTCCGCCGTCGTCGCCGCGATGGCGCGACTGAGCTCGGAACCCGTGAAGACGTTCTCCGTGGGCTTCGAGGACTCCCGGTACGACGAGCGGGAGTACGCCAGTGCCGTGGCCCGGCGGTACGGCACCGACCACCATGAGCTCGTCGTCGGGGCCTCCGCCCTGACGGCCCTGCCGGACCTCACCTGGCACTTCGACGAACCGTTCGCCGACTCGTCCGCCATCCCCTCCTTCTTCGTGGCGCAACTGACCCGTCGTCATGTGACCGTCGCACTCAACGGGGACGGCGGTGACGAGGCCTTCGGCGGCTATACGCGCTACGCCCTGATGGCCAGAGCCGGCTGGCTCAGGGTTCCCGGCGGCGCACGGCCGGTTCTCGGGCGCCTGGGAGGCTCGCTCGTCGCGGGTGGTCCGGTCGGCTCGCGCCGGCGGCGCGCCGGGCACGCGCTGCAGCTTCTGAGCGAGCCGCCGCAGCGCCGTTACGCCCGGCTCATGTCGTACTTCACCCCGGATCAGAAGCGTTCTCTCTACACCGACTGGGTGCGCGACGAGCTGGCGGGAATCGACAGCTACGACCTGCTCGACCAGGCGTTCGACGCATCGCGCGCCGACGACCGGCTGAACCAGCTCATGGACGTCGACGTCAACACCTATCTGCCGGGTGACCTGTTGGTGAAGGTCGACATCAGCACTATGGCGAACTCCCTGGAGGCCCGCTCGCCCTTCCTCGACCACCGTCTGCTGGAGTGGTCGGCCGGGCTGCCGGCCGCCCTCAAGGTCCGCCGCGGCACCACGAAATACCTTCTGAAGAAGGCACTGGAGGACTGGCTGCCCCATGACCTGCTGCACCGGCCGAAACAGGGGTTCGGAGTTCCCCTCGCGGACTGGTTGCGCACCGAGTTCAGGGATCTGGCGTGGGACACCCTGACCGATCGGACGGCGAGCTCCCGGGGACTGTTCCGGCCCGAAGCCGTCAGGGGGCTCCTGACCGAGCACGAGAAGGGACAGAACCACGCCGGCCGCCTGTGGGCCCTGATGCAGTTCGAATTGTGGCACCGCCGGTTCGTCGACCAGCCGGTCGCCGCTCCGCACTCGCGGGCCGCCGGAGCCCACCGTCGTGGCTGACCGGGCTTCTCAGCTCGTGGGAATGCTGGGAGCCCGCACCTGCTCGCTCGTCCTCGGCGCTTTCGCAAGCGTGGTCGTCGCGCGGTCGCTCGCACCCGACGCCCGCGGCACCTACTACATGGCGGTGACGGTGGCGAGTGCCGCCATGGCACTCGGCCACCTGTCCGTGGAGCAGGCGCAGACGGCCCTGTGGCCCGACCTGCCGGTGCGGGCTTCGCTGCGGGCCAACAGCCTCCCGCTGGGCCTTCTCGTCGGCACCGGAGCCGGCACGCTGGCCGTCGTGGCGGTCAGTCTCTTTCGCAGCGCCGCCAACCTCCCGGACCTGTGGCTGCTGATCACGGCCTGCCTGGGCGTACCCCTGGGGGTGGGGGTGCTCTACGGGAGCAACATCGCGCTGCTCACCGGCCGGGCGGGGCTGTCCGCCGCCGCGACGCTGTGGGGTGCGGTCGTCCAGTGCGGGGCACTCATCGTGCTCGGCCTCACCGGTCGGCTGACCGTCTACTCGGTCGTGGTCATCTGGGTGCTGTCCCTCGCGGTGCCGCTGCTCACCCTGGTGGCCGCCGGCGGATTCACGCTCCGCCGACCGGACCTCAGGACCGCCCGGTTCACGTGCGCCAAGGGTCTGAAACTGCATGCCGGTACGGCTGCGTCGTACGCGCTGCTGAGATCGGACCTGTTCCTCCTCAACGCGTTCAGCGGCACGCACGCGGTCGGCATCTACTCCCTCGCGGTCACTCTGGCGGAGTGGGGACGCCTCGCCATCGACACGGTGTCACAGGCCACCCTGGCCCGGCAGTTCGCCGACACCAGCCATCTCGCGGCGGCCGTCACCGCGCGCATCACCCGCGCCATGGTCGTGCTGGTGCTCGCATCGGCGGTGACGATCGTCGTCGTGACCTCCGTCCTGGTCACCCCCGTCTACGGACACGCCTACGCAGACGTGGCAGGAATCACCGCCCTGCTCGCGCCGGGCGTCGTGGTGCTCGCCGGGAGCCGACCGGTCGTCGCGTACCTGTTGCGCTGCCGGCCTGCACGCTTCACCGTCGTCCCGTCCATGCTCGCCCTGGTGCTGAACATCGCGCTGAACCTGCTGCTGATCCCGGTCTGGGGAGCGGCGGGCTGTGCGGTCGCGTCCACCTTCGCCTATGTGGGCCTCGCCGCCGTCCAGGTGACCCTCTTCGTCAGGGTCTCCGGGATTTCGTGGCGACTCTTGCTTCCCAGCACTTCGGACGTCGCGGAGATCAGGGGGCGGCTGAGGGTCGTCCAGTAGTACTGCGGACCACGTTTCCTCGGAGTCATTCTCGTGACCACTCGCACTTGAGCTGATCCGGTGAAATATCGAGCCATCCGTTCAGTGCGGGCGGTTGCGTCACTGCCCGCCGGTACGCTCTGAGGCCGTTATGCGGCCTCTCGGCGAACCTCCGATGTGCCGCACACCGACTTCTCCCCGGAGGGACTGAAAATAATGCCTGCACATCTGGTACTGAAAGGCGTTTCTCTGTTCTTGGCAGGCAGCATTTCGGGCTGGCCGACCGGGGCCCCCGAGATTGTTCGGGAACTCGAGCCGGCTCGGTCCGCCATCCCCTGCTACGCCGCTCCGTGTGTATTCCCTGAGACACCCCCGGCTGTGCGTAACACCGGCCTCCCGTCTTGGGGCGATCCCACCCTCCTGCCGGGTTCGGAAGGGAAGAAGGTCCTGGTGGTCGGGGATTCCTGGGCTCGGGACGCGGCCACCGGGATCGCCACGGTCCTGGGCAGAAAGGGGCATGTGAAGGATGCCTCGGCGCTCGCCTGCGGCATCCGTAACCCGATCAATCCGATGCCGAACCGGCATTGCCCGAAATGGGAGACCGAGTGGCCCGCCCTCATGGACAGGGAGCGCCCGAACGCGGTTCTGATGAGCGTCCAGTGGGATGCAGGAGAGCAGCAGATCGACCCGGGCGGGAAGCCTGTCTCGATTCGCGACGACGAGGCTCGGAAGAGGTTTGTCACCCATCTTGACCGGGCCATCCGAATCCTTACTCGGCGGGGAACTCCGGTCTACGTCTTCGGATCCACCTTCGCGCATGTTCCGGGCTCGGTGGCGGTCCTGCTCTCCGGGATCCTCCTGGAGTTCAGCAAGAAGTATCCCGGAGTGCATTACCTGGATGTCTACCACCAGCTCTGCAATGATCTGAACCAATGCCCGAAGGTGATGTCCGGATTCCCCGTCTATGGGACCGACGTGCACACCAGCAAGGAAACCAAAGTGCGCCTTGGGAATTGGATCCTCAATTCAATGTTTCATCACAGGCGGCCTGCGTGAGAGCCGTCGGGCCGGACGGTGAGATCCGCGACGGCGCTTGGGTGGCACACGCCGATCGCCGACCACGACAAATCGGCCGTCAGTCGAAGCTGACGGCCGATCGCGGGAGGTCGAGGCTAGTCGAATTTCACGTACTTGAAGACGTGCCCGAACTCACCGGGGCCGATGGTGCTCTGGACTTCACCCCGGCAGCCGCTGGACCGGTACGAACGAACGGTCCGGTCCGTGTTGTTCGTCGAGTAGAACGGGGCGTTGTTCCCGGTCAGGGAGTAACAGCGGCCCGACTCCGGGGAGGACAGCACTCCGTCCATCACGCCCACTCCGGACGTGCTCCAGGAGAAGTCGCCGTCCGCCGCGTGCGCAGGCGCCGGCAGCAGCGCCAGCAGAGCGGCCGCCAGTAGCCCCGGGCCTGCCGCTCGCATGACCTTCATGCCATTCATTTCCACAGACTCCTGTCTTCTCGATGTCTCTTGTGCGATGCGCCTTCGTGGAACATGGAATTGAGGATCCAATTCCCGAAACGCGCTTCAGATTGCTTGCTGAGGTGACTGGGGCCGTAGACGGGAATCCCACCCATCTCTTTCGGGCACTGGTTCAGGTCGTTGCAGAGTTGGTGGTGGGTGTCCAGGTATCGCACCCCGCGATACTTCTTGCTGAATTCCAGAAGAATCCCGGAGTACGCGGACGTCACAGAGCCCGGGTAATACGGGCCGGGCCATCCGAGCAGATACACCGGGGTGCGCCTCTGGGAGAGAATCCGAATGGCCTTGTCGAGACTGGTGACGAACTTCCTTCTCGCTTCGTCGTCGAGAATCGTCACCGACTTCCCGCCCTCGCCCATCGGCTGCGCCATCGTGTCCATCTGGAGGCTCAGCAGAACCGCGTCCGGACGCACCTTGTCCATCAGGCTGGGCCACTCGGTCTCCCAGTCCGGACAATTCCGGGAACTCGTCTTGTGTTGGACGCGGATCCCGCAGCCGCCTTTCGCGGCGTCCGTGACCTGCCCCTTTCCGGCAAGGACTGTGGACATCCCGTAGGCCGTGGCCATCCCCCAGGAATCTCCGACCACCAGCACTTTCTTCCCTTCCGCGCCCGGCAGGAGGGTGGGGTCGCCCCAACGGGGGAGGCCGGTGTTACGCAAGGCTGGGGGTGTTTCAGGGACGAAGCACGGAGTTGCGTAGCAGGGAATGTTCGAACGCGTCGGCTCCTGAGCGACCGCGGGGATGCCGCTGAGGCAGCCAAAAACACCGGTTGCCAGGCACAGGGAGACGCCTTTCAGTACTTGAGACGCGGGCATTTTCGGCAGTTCCTCCAGGGAAGGAAGTACACAGTTCACCGGCACTTCGAGAACTCAGCGAACCAGAGCGTATGGGGGCGGAGCGGCTGGACGACTCACAGACACAGAGAGGTGGACGTCATTGCACCTGATTGGCCCTGGGTGACCGTAAGGCTGCGAGCGGATGATGCATCGATATCGGGCGTGCCAGACCTCGGGTCGGCGGCCGGACGGTTAACCTCCTGATGATCAATCCGATTGCTTCCGAGTCGGCGTGGGGCGTCGTTCCGCCTGATTGCAGAACTTCTGCACGCGGAATCCACAAACACCGTCCGGCCGCAAGGGACTCCCGAGAACCAAGGTGGGTAATCATGATGCGAGGAAGAATTCACCAACTCGGTGTCGCCGGAGTGGTCGCCGTGCTGGCCTGCGCTTGCGCTCCGCAAGATGCGCAGAAGAACACGGCGACACACTCCGAAGCAGCCCCGGCCCTCGCCGGTGAACCGCACTACGGGGCAGCGGTTCCCCCTCTCGGTTCCCCTTCCCTCTCTCCCGCGGTGAACGGGAAGACGGTTCTCGTGGTGGGGGACTCCTGGTCCGCCAGCATCGGGCTCGGTATGAGCGAAGTCGGCTCCTCCCACAACACCATCGTGAACGCCGGACTCGGCGGTTGCGGAATCCTGATGCCGGTGGGCGAGGAGACCCCGGAGGAATGCCGCAAGTGGCCCACCCAATGGCCCTCGTACACGGAGAAGTACAAGCCCGATGCCACCCTGCTGACAGTCGGCTTCTGGGATGTCACCCGGCAGCGGCTGGCAGGTGACAAAGAGCCCCGCGATCTCACCTCACCGGCCCACGAGCAGGCCTTCCGTAACCGGCTGGACCAGGCGATCTCCCTGCTGACCAGCCGGAACACCCCGTTGTACCTGATGACTTCGCAGCAGGTCGGTCATCCGAAGTACCGTTCCTCTGCCCTTGTGATGAACCGGGTCCTCCGAGAGGCCTCGGCGAAACACCCCGGTGTGCGACTGCTCGATCTGCGCGGCCAGTTGTGCAACGACGACGGCTGCCCCAAAGTCCTCGCAGGAACACAGGTCTACGACCCCACCGCCCACCCCACCAAACCCGCCCGCGCACGGCTGGCCAACTGGGCTCTGAACGCAATGTTCACCAAGGACGGTGCCTGAGATGTCGCTGGCCCTCGAACAACGTCCGGCCACGACGCGAGGAGCTCTCCACGGGAGAATCGACGCGATCGACGGCCTGCGGGCCGTCGCCGTCGCGGCCGTCATGGCGTTCCACTACGGGACCGGGCTGGGCGGCGGATTCCTCGGCGTCGATCTGTTCTTCGTCATCTCGGGGTTCGTCATCACCCGCTTGCTCCTGACGGAACGAGCGCGCACTCCGCGCCCTTTGCTGAGGAGTTTCTGGTTCCGGCGGGTCAAACGACTGCTCCCCGCCGTCCTGCTGGTGGTCGCAGCCGTCCAGACGTGGATGCTCCTGCAGGATCCACCGGGACTGCGTCCCACCGTCAACGCCCAGACACTGGCCGCCCTCACCTACACGTCCAACTGGTACGCGATTCTTGGACACGTCGACTACTGGGACGTGAGCCAGGAGCAGGCCCCGCTGAACCATCTGTGGTCCCTGGCCGTCGAGGAGCAGTTCTATCTCCTGTGGCCCCTTCTTCTGATCGGGCTCACCACCTGGGGGGCGCGACGGGTCCGCCGTCCCCACCTGCTTCTCCTCGCGACCGCGGCGGTCTGCTACCTGCTGGCGTACCTTCTCTACCTGCCCGGCGCCGAGGACCGCGCCTATCTGGGCACCGACACCCGTGCCGGGGCGCTCCTGCTGGGAGCCGTTGTCGCGTTCCGCCCGGGGCTGCTCTCCCGCTTCGCCTGGCCGGCGGTGGCGGTCCTCGGCTGGCTGTGGTGCACCGCGGACATCGGCTCAGCCGCCTTCTACGGCTGGCAACTTCCGCTGGCAGGGATCGCGGCGGCCGCGTTGATCGATGCCGTCGCGCACGCGGGGCGGTTCCGCAGAGCACTGTCGGCCCGCCCGCTTCTCTGGCTGGGGCACCGCAGTTACGGGCTCTACCTGTGGCATTGGCCCGTCTGGGTCTACGTGGGTGTCGACCACCCGGAGTGGAGCCAGGTGACGAAGGTCTCCGTGGCCGTCTGCGCGTCCGTTCTGCTCTCGGCGGCCGGCTACCGGCTGATCGAGCGTCCCGTTCGCGTCTCGTCATGGCGTCCTCGGATGCTTCTTCCGGTTCTGACCCTCTGCTGTGTCACATTGGCCCTGGTCACCACCCTCCCCACCGCCGATCCTGTGGACGCCCACAACGGCCCGATCGTCACCGGACCGCACGCCCCGGGCGGGACGGGCAACTAGCGCGCATGTCCGTCGGGAGACTGCGGGACCCCGCGGTCCTCGCCGAGTTCCGGCACGAGCTCATTGTCGCCAAGTCGAGGGACGGCCAGGCCGCTTCGTCTTTCACCGTTTTCCGCCGGCGCGTTGAGACCTCGCTGACACGGAGCGGCGAACTCCAGGACGGTTACCGGGTCGCGGAGTTGACCGGTCTGAACACGTATGAGGGCCCGCCGGAGGGGATGCGGCTGATCGTCCGCGCCTGGCTGCTGATCCTGTACGACAGCCAGGACTTGGCGGACGCCGAACCGGCCCCCATGCTCCACCGCGTACCGGCCCGCCTGACCCGCCGCCACCACGTGCGCATTGTGCAGAGCCGGCCCTGAACATCGGACTTCACCACCGGCTGGAGGCGGCTCGCCCGGCCTCCAGCCGTCACCTGACGGCCTGCGTCGCCCCGACTGAGGCTCAGGAGAACCGCCGAACCGATCAGCGACCGAACCCCGCTGACGAATCGAGGCCGGCGGCCGTCCTCATCTCCGGTCGAACACGAACTCGTTGCAGCCGATGCCGCCTTTGCAGGTCTTCAGGTGGCGCAGTTGGAACCCGCGGTTCCGGCAGAAGTCGAACACCTGCTCCGGCGAGGCTACTTCGAACGGATATCCGCCGACCCAGTCGACGAGATCGTGCTTGCGCGACATGCCTCGCGGGCGGGGCGCGCTCCGGGCCGTGGATCCGGCTCCACCTCGCCTCAGATCGGCTACCACCCGCAACGGATACTTCCTGCTCAGATACAACACGCTGCCGGCCAGCAGCAGACGTCGCATGGCTGGCCCGGACTCGTTGTAGCGGCGTTTCACCGAGGTCCACATGCGGCTTTCCCCGCCCTGGTCGTTGTAGATCGACACGTACAGGACGCCGTTGCGGGCCACCAGCCCGGACGCGGCCTCCATGGCCTGCCACAAGGCACCCGTGTGGTGGAGAACCCCCCACGAGTAGACGATGTCGAACTGCCCGAGCCCCGCCACGAACCCGGTGTCGAGGATGGAGGCGCACTCGATGTCCCAGTCACTGCCCGGGGCGAACTCCTCTCGCACCTTCCGGGCGGTCGCCACCGAGTCGGGGTCGTAGTCGAAGGAGCGGACGCGTGCCCCGAGACGCACGGCGGCGAGGGAGAACAGGCCGCTGCCGCAGCCGATGTCGAGAAAGGTGCGCCCGGTCAGGTCCGTGGTTCCCAGCGCCTTTTCCAGGGACGACTGGGCCCCGCGGATGCGTTCCTCGTCGATGAGCTGTCCGAACCGCTGCCAGTTCAGGCCGAACGCGAAGCGGCGGCCCTGGCTGATCTCGGTCTGGCAATCGAGCACTGTTGTCTCCTCAGGAGGGGCAGGGGGCGGGTTGAACGGTGCGGCGCGGCATGCCGTGGGGGTGGTTCCTGGTGTCGGCGAGTGGCCATGACCGGCGCTGATCGGACGCGGGCGGAGCCTCTTCCCGGACCGCGGCGCGGGCGAGCAGGCACCCCAGCGAGATCCAGAACGGAACGGTCACCACGAGGTTCGACAGCGTGTTGGCGAACACGAGTGCCACGCCGTTTGCCACGACAACGGCCCGCAGCACTGCGTCGTATCCCGAACAGCGGCGGGACAGACCGCGCCAGATGAGGATCGCGAAGAGCACGAGGGCCAGCACACCCGCTTCCGCGGCGAGCCGCAGGTAGTCGTTGTGGGTGTTCATGTAGATGCGGAAGCCGGCGGTGGACTCGGCGATGTGGGGGAAGTTCGCATAACCGATCCCGCGCAGCGGGTTGTTCCACGCCACACGAGCGGCAAGAAGCGCGGCCTGCGTCCGGACATCGCTGTTGGCGGCCAGTTCGGCGGAGCTGCGGGCGCCGGTCAGCTCGTTCTGCGAGTTCAGCGTGCCGGGGAGGATCAGCACGGCGAAGAGGGCCGTGAGTGCGATGAGTGCCTTCTGGCGCGGCGGCCGGCCGGAGAGAAGCAGAGTGGTCAGGCCTGCGAGGACCGTCAGGTACGCACCGCGTGAGCGGGTTTCGAAGACGGCTGCGGCGCAGACCAGGGCGGGGAGGAGCCACGCCCGGTTCTTGGCGACCTTGGCCATGCCCACGGCCGCGACCGTCGCCAGGGCGAGAAGGACGCCGGCGTAGTTCGGGTTCAGACCCAGACCGATGAGGCGGCCCGCGGCGTTCTCCCCGCGCAGGAGCAGATACGCAGCGACGCCCGCTCCGCAGCCGGCGGTGAGCTGCGCGACGCGGCGAGCGTCCGGCGGGGCCACCAGGCAGGCGACCGGCAGGGCGAGCCCCGCCAGCAGGCAGCGCAGATCGTCGCGAGCCTGAACCGGCTCCCATGTCGTCTGCGGCAGCACGCAGCTCACCGTCAGCACCACGGCCAGAAGTGCGATCAAGACCACGTCGATCCCGGGCCGGAAGCCTTTCAGGACGGCGTGGAACCCGACGAGAGTCACCGTGGTGATCACCACGGCGAAGGCCGCCATGCCGCCGAAACCCGCTGCAGCGGTCAGCGGGACGGTGCACAACAGCGACAGAAGCGGGAGCTGCGGGCGAAGCCACACCAAGCCGAGGGAGCACACGGCGAAGGGCACCCACTCGGGTACCGGGGCCTGCGCCAGGAGGCACGCCCACGCGAATCCGGCCACGACAAGGCTGCCCCAACCAGTGACGGCGGCGACGCGCGGCCTCACCACCTGCTGTCCCTGGAATCGGCCATCACGCGCTTCTCCGTTCTCACCGAAAGAGGAAAGAAATCACCCATAACGGCACTCAGCGTGCAGTGCGCCCCATCATGCCCAAGCGGTGCCCCGCCGAGGCCCAACCGTGCCGAGCGCTGATCCGAATGGCCCTGCCCGTGGCGGCGCGTCCACCGCTCCCGTCCTGCCTCATGCTGCTGAGGCAGTGGTTGTTCGGGGCGAGCAGGTGGACGACCATCCGCAGCCGCGTCCCGGTCAGCCGTCGCAGGCCGGGACGGGTTCGACACGGGCGCGCAGCGGCGTGACCAGCGGCTGGCGCCACACCGTGGGGGACCGGTCGTCGGCCGGTTCGTCGAGGACGAGCGTCAGCGTACGACTGCGCTGCGCCGGTAGCTCCACGTCCACGGTGTAGACGGGGTGGCCGCGTTCGACGCCGCCGTTCACCATGACACGGCGGCCGTCCAGGGTCGCACTGGTCAGCCGCGCGTCCGTGCCGGCGTAGTAGGACACGATCAGCCGGTTGTCGCCCGGCCGGGTGGGGTACGCCGGCTTGTCGACGCGCTGAGTGACATAGGGCGGCAGACCTGATGTGGGGGCCCGGTTGGTGAGTGTGATCCGTGCGGTGACCGCTCGGCGGTCCCCCGCGCAGCGGCTGGGGATCCAGTGGAGTTCCCGGTCGAGGTAGTAGTCGAGCTTTCCGCCCGCCCCGTTGTTCACCACCAGTCCCGCGAACGGCCCCGGTTTCGCCGACAGGGCACCGGCCAGGGGTCTGGTCTCCAGGACGCGTTGTTCTTGAGGGTGCGCGCTCCACACCTGGAGGCGTTCCTGTGCCACGACGTCGCGGGTCGCCACGAGCAGTGCGGGCACCTGCTGAGCGCTGTCGAGGGCGCCGACGAGCCGCGTGGCGGTGGCGCGGGCCACATCGACGAGGAATGCCTTACGCTCCCGGCTGTCGGAGAAACGGGCGTAGGTGGTGCGCTCGGTGAGGTCCAGAACGTTGGCTGCCGTGACGGCGGTTCCGTCGGGCAGCCGGGCCGGGCCAGTGGCCTGCAGGAAGCGCGCCAGCGCGTTGGGATCGACGGCGATCGCACCGTCCAGTCGCTGTCCGCTGTGTTCGCGCCAGGCGGCCGCCCAGATGCGCGCCGCGTAAGGGAAATGAGGGCTCACGTTGGAGTTGGCCCAGGTTCCGGTGGGGTCCATGGCGCCGTATCGCATGCGGTACTCGGCTCCCAGGTCGATGGCGGCGTGCGTCTCGCCCAGCATCGTGTCGGTGCCGAAGGCCTCGAACCTGACCTTTCCCTGATTGAGCGTCAGCACGGCGAAGGCCCCGGGCAGCCCTCCGGTGCCGCGGGACTCGGCGGTGTTCTGGATGACGAGCATGTATCGGCGCGGACCGTGGGCTCCGAGCATGGAAGGGGCCACCCGGGCCGCCATCGCGGCGTCGGACACGAGGGGGGCCATCTGGTCGAGTTGGCCGACCAGCCGGGTGCGCGCCTGGTCCACGCTCGGCAGCCAGGGAGTGCCGGGCAGTTCGCCGACCAAGGTGCGCGTGTCGGCGGCGGTCCGGGCCGCCCGGTCGAGGGCGGGCACCCTGGCTTCGAGTCCGGCCAGCAGGACGCCGAGTCCGCTCGTGCGGACTTCGCCGGCCGACTGCGACGCCATCTGCACCACCGGCGGCAGCACATCGTGCGTGAGCCGGTCGGCGGCCTGGGCCGCTCCGCGAACCGTGCTGACCGGCCTGCCGAGGAACGGCACGTGGGCGGCCAGGTACCAGGCGGGTCCGGTGGTGAGCTGATGGGCTCGCGCGGCATGTGTCGCCGCGGACCGCATCGCAGCGGCCGAGCCCCCCGGAGAGGTGACCTCCGAGGGGCTCGTGACGGACTGCCGGAGTGCTGCCAACTGGCGCTGGGCGGTCAGCAGCTCGGTGCGGGCGAGGAGCCCGCTGACGAGGAGCCAGCCCCCTCCCGCCAGGCACAGCACAGTGGCGGCCGACAGCAGGTATCCCACGCGGCGCAGTGAGAGCTGACGCCGGAGGGGATCCGTGCCTGTCGTCCGCCACATGCGCCGACGCAGGTGTCGCAGTTGCACGATGGACTATGCCGGTCAGCGGCGCTTCAGACGCCGGGCGGCCATGAGCGCCCAACCACCGAACAGAACCAGTGCGGCTGCCCCGCCCAGCAGGTAGGGCGAGTAGTCGTCACCGGTGTTGGCGAGGTGCGGCTTGTGGTTGTACGACTCGTGGTGCCCAGGACCTGCGTTGGGCGGGTCCTGGTCGCGGCCTCCGGTGGGCGGGTAGTGGTCGTGGCCTCCGGTGGGCGGGTCCTGGTCGTGCCCTCCGGTGGGCGGGTCGTGGTCGTGCCCTCCGGTGGGCGGGTCGTGGTCGTGGCCTCCGGTGGGCGGAGGAGTGTGGTCCTCCCTCTCGACGTAGAGGTGCGCACAGGCGGTGAGGTGCCCGCGCTCAGCCGTCAGCGAGAAGAGGTGCTCGCCCGGCTGTGTGCGCTCGGGAATGGTGACGGTCCCCTCCACTGTGCCGTCCGGGTCGGCGGTGAAGTGACCCAGCACGACCTTCGTGCTGTAGAGGTCTGCTTCCACTTCGACCGGCTGACGCCCGAAGAAGCCGGTTCCCTGGAAGTTGATCGAGTCTCCGGGCTCGACGGTGCTGTCACTCAGTGTGACGCCCGGAGGGGGCGGCGGATAGGGCTGGGCCTGGGCAGATTGCGCCCCGACGACCGGCGTCGCGACCAGGGCAGCAGATGCTGCCGTGGCCACGAGGGCGGCCCGCCACTTCGATGACACCGTCATCGCTTTTCACGCTCCTCATGTGAGATCAGGCCGACGGCATGGTGCGACCCGTCAGTACGGTATGCGGATGCATAGCAGCAAACGGGATTAAATAACGTTTGAGGCGTGATAAGTCACCATATGGCGCATATGACTCACCAGAGTGGCGTCAGGGTGACTCGCGAAGAGGCGCTGTGTTTGCGTAATTTGACGGACTTGCGGCTGTAAGCTCGCTTTGCTCAATTTTTCACTGATTCTGTAACTCCGGCCGACTGGCTGACTGCTCACCTGGGACGGACTACCTTGGATCTGCCCGACTACCTTCGGATCGTTGCCCGCCGCTGGCGCGCCGTGGTGGTGCTGGCGCTGCTGGGGACGGCGACCGGAGCGCTTGCCGCGCTTGTCGCCACTCCGCAGTACCGGGCCACCTCGACGCTCTTCGTATCGCTGCAGGACTGGGGCGACGACTCGGCCACCCTCAACCAGGGCAACAGCTTCGCCCAGGCGCGCGTCCGTTCCTACGCGGAAGTAGTGGTGAGCCCCACGGTGACCGAGCCGGTCGTGCAGCGCCTGCACCTGAGGATGACGCCCTCTCAACTCGCCGGGAAGATCTCCACCGAGGTTCCGCTCGACACCGTCCTGCTCAAAATCACCGTCTCGGACCCCGCGCCGGCCAAGGCCGCTCGCATCAGCAACGCCGTCGCCAGCCGTTTCGCCCAGGTCATCGCCGGTATCGAACAGCCTGCGAAGGCGCGGGTCTCACCCGTGCGGTTGAGTGTCACCGAGCCTGCCAGCGCGCCTTCCGAGCCCTACACGCCGAAGCTCGCGCTGGATGTCGCGCTGGGGCTCGCCGGTGGACTGGTACTGGGAGGCGGCTGGGCGTTCGCACGGGAGTCGCTGGACGCCTCGGTGTCCTCCCGCAGTGATCTGACGAAGTGTCTCGCCCAGGCCGACGGGCCGTCCGTGCTGGGATGCGTCACCTATGACGCGGACGCGTCCGCGTATCCGGTGGCCGCGAACCATGATCCCTTCAGTCGACGCGCGGAGGACTTCCGACGGTTGCGCACCGGCCTGCAGTTCGTGGACATCGACAACCCCCCCAAGATCATCGCGGTGACCAGCGCCCTGCCCGGAGAGGGCAAGACCAGCATTTCCATCAATCTCGCCGCCACACTCTCCGAGGCCGGCTCCTCCGTGTGCCTGGTGGACGCCGACCTGCGCCGCCCCAACGTGGCGCGCACCCTGCACCTGGTCCAGGACGCGGGACTCACCACCGTGATGATCGGCAAGGCGACACCCGAGCAGGTGATGCAGTCGGGCGGTTCGTTCGCGGTGCTCGCCAGCGGAACCCTTCCTCCCAACCCCGCTGAGATGCTCGGCTCGGAGCAGTTCCGGGCGGTGGTGCGCTCGCTGGCGGACAAGTTCGACCACGTCGTCGTCGACACCGCACCGTTGCTCCCGGTGGCGGACACGCACGCGATGGCTCCGGCGGTGGACGGCTACCTGCTGGTGGCGCGTCATGGGAAGAGCAACCGCGGCCAGATCGTCGACGCGATTCAGTCCGTGCAGAGGGTCGGTGCCACCGCGCTCGGTGGAATCCTCAACATGACCCCTGTCAGGCGTGGCAGTGATCACTACACGTACGAGTACTCGCACCGCCCGACGGCCGCTCCACGACGCTGGGCTCGGTTCTGGGATCGTCGGCAGGCCGCGCCGATCGGAGGCCTGCCGGCACCGTCCAAGCCGACGGCCCTCCGGCAGGAGCCCGCCGTCACCGCGGTCGGCACATCCGGTGGCGTCGCGCGGGACGCCCGGGGCGAACACCGTCGTTGAACGACCACGTGGCCCGCGAGGCGCCACCCGGCACGGCCTGGGCGACCGGGCGTCGATGTGAGGGTGACCGACCGCTGCCGCGCTTCGAAGTCCTGCTGGGCTGCGAGCGGTTCGCAGTGGCCAGGCATTCCCCTGACCCCGATCCGGGCGGCGCCGCCCGCGCGGGACGGGGACGCCGAGTGCGGCCGCGGAACGGGGTGCCTGCCGTCGCCACCCAGGGACAACGATGCCGTATGCGCAGGAGCTGCCCGTCTACCCTTCGCTCGCGGGCACGAGGACGGCGAGCGTGCGGGTGGCCTCCCGCAGGGCCTGCTCCAGCGTGCCGGGGGCGTGCAGCGTGCCGGTCCCATTGGGCGGAATGATCCATTCCAGTCGGCCGGCGGCCCGGTACGGCGGCGGGACGGCCACCCAGGAGCCCCGGCCGGCGTGACGCACGCCGGCCCCGACCCAGCAGATGGCCGGGTCGGGTGGCAGGAAGAACCCCACCCTGCCGACCGCGGAGTCCACCAACGTCGGCCCGGGCACACCACGTTGGGCATGCCACAGGACGTCCAGTGCGACAAGGCCGAGGCGTTCGGGAACGCTGAGCACGTCCCAGAACCGTCCGGCCTGCAGAAGCGCGGTTCCCGTCCCCTGATCCCACTCCCGCTTGCACGCTCGGGGATCTGTGGCAGCCGCCGCGAGCCACTCGATGCCTTGCTTCCACATTGCATTCCGCATGTCTCACCCCAGGCGCTATCCGGCCGAATGAACGGCCGTGCACACGACACGATCAAGCCACTTCGCGAAATTCCGTTTGCCGGTCCGCATGTTCATGCTGGTAGACAACCCTTTGCGTGGGAAAGGGTGGCGTGGTCTGGCGATTACCGCTGAGGCGTCCGGGGGTCACCGGGCCGACCGGCCACCGCTCCCCTACTGCTGCGGTACGGCGACCGGTGCCGGTGCTGAGGGCTGCCGTGGGCGCGGGCCAGTTCCTCCGTGGCGCGTTGCAGGGCGAGTTCCAAAGGGGCGGGCAAGGTCAGGGTGCCGCTGCCGTCGGGTGGGATGAGCCAGTGCAGGCCGCCCCAGCGGCAGTGCGGCGCGGGGGTGGCGATCCAGCCCCCGCGAGTGATGTACCGAGTGCCGAGACCGACCCAGGTGGCGGCGGGGTCGGGCGGCAGGAAGAAGCCGACGAGACGGCCATGGCCATGCAGCAGCACCGGGCCCGGAGGACCGCCGGGAAGGTCCTTCAGGATGCCGAGGGCGCGCCGGCCGAGGCATTCGGGGACGATCAGCACGTCCCACAGGCGTCCGGCAGCCAGCAGATGGATTCCCGTACTGCCGTGCAGCCAGTCGTGACGACAGGCCCGAGGGTTCTCCGCCGTGGCGGCCAGCCATCTCAGCGCCTTCGTCCAGTGTGCCAACGCCATCGCAAACCTCCCCAGGTTCCGCGGGCGCGGTGAGCCCGCGGGACACCCCTCCGGTCGAACAGGGCCCAGTGCAGCGGGACATGCGGCTCCGGGCCAGACGTAAGGAACGCAATTCGCCGGATGGAGCGAGCGCCGGCGCATCGGAGGGCCCGTGCGAATGCAAGCATGCGCCCCCCGGGGAACGTTTCCGGAGCGGGCTCAGCGCGCACGGCTGCAGGTGTCAGCGCGATCCCGTCGGCTGGGCGAGGCGGCTGGCGGGCAGGGTGGCGGTGGGCATCGGGCGGCTCTCGCACGTGGTATGGCGCAGGTGTCGTACGTACTGCTCTCGCGGTATGCGAATGCCGCCCAGGTCGTGGACGTGCGGGCTGTCCCGCTGCGCGTCGAGCAGTTCGCCGCCGGCCTGTGCGAAGCGCGCCGCGAGGTCGGTCACCGCGACTTTCGAGGCGCCGGGACGGCGGAAGAACATCGAGTCCATGCTGAAGACCGATCCGACCCGGAGGCCGAAGACGCCGCCGATCAGCTCGTCGTCCTCCCACACCTCGATGCTGTGCGCATGCCCCAGATCGTGCAGGCGGATCAAGCTTGCGACCAGCTCTTCGGTGAGCCACTCGGGGACGCGGGCGGCGCGGCATTCACGGACGACCTGCTCGAACCGCCGGTCCAGGCTGGTCGACCACGCCAGCCGGTTGCGCAGCCGCCGCGTGAGGCCCCGGCTGAGATGTGTGGCAGAGACGGGCAGCACCGGTCTGGGGTCGGGCGACCACCAGGAGACGGCGTAGGGGTCGGCCGACTCGTCTCCGACGAGCCGGATGCGGCCCTGCTGCACCTGGTCGGCGAAGACCACTTCGTTGAGGGCGCGGGTGTACTCGTCGGGCGCCGGGAACGGATAGGCCCCGGCGCCGTACGCCGCCAGGAGGCCGGCGGGACTGAGGTCGGCGGAGAAGGCCACCGGACCGTCGGGCGCCGCGGCCAGCACATCCAGCGCCTCCCAGCCGGAGCATCGGCTCACCACTGTGCCGCTCCGTCCTTCTGGCAGTTCTCCGGCCGGGCGCCCTCGGTCTGCCGGAGGAAATCGATGTGACGGTCGATCATCTCCGCGTCCACGGGCGGGATGTCGATCCCGGCGTCCGACAGCGCCCGTTCCGCGTTGTCGCGGGAGAACTCCGGGAAGACGCCCTGGAAGTACATCTCGCTCACGGTGATGTCGGCGCCGGAGCACCGGTCGACGAAGAGCGGGACGAACGGGGTGATGGCGTCGGCGGGGTGCCCGGCCGCGTACGTCACCAGGGTGGAGATCCACTCGGCGTAGGGGATCTCCTGGACCGGGTGACCCCGTCGGCGCAGGCGCTCGGCGAGCGAATGCAGCAGTGCGGGACGGGGGTTGGTGAGGTGGTACACCTCACCGCGAGCGGGACGGTGGGTGGAGATGTGCCCGATGGCGCGGGTGAGGCAGTCGGCCGGCAGGAAGTCCAGCGGCATCGCGACGTCGGGGCACAGCCCGGTCCGCGCGATGAAGTCGACGAGCGCGCACATCTCGCTGCCGGTGTTCATCACGCCGGTCCCGCTGTTGCCCATGACGTCCATCAGGCGATAGACGGCGACCGGCAGGCCCGCGTCGGACGCCTTCTTCAGCAGCGCCTCGCCGACCCATTTGGTCTCCACGTATCCCACCGACAGATACTCGGGGAAGCGCAGCGGCGTGCTCTCCGTCACCTCACGCACCCCGTTCGCCCCGAATCCGGCGAACACGGCCATGGAGGAGGTGAAGTGGACGGGGACGGCCCGGTCGGCGGCGAGGCGGATGATCTCGTAGGTGCCGTCGACGTTGGCCGCGCGCAACTCGTGGTAGGGGTAGATGAAGTTGACCTGGCCGCCGAAGTGGTAGATGGCGTCGACGGTCGCTGCCAGCTCCTCGAACCGGCCCGGCTCCAGCCCCAGTTGGGGCTTGGCCAGGTCCCCGACGAGCGGCTGGACGCGTTCGCCGGTCAGATCGCTGTGGACGTGCCGCAGATGGCTCGCGCGGATGCGCTCCATGGCCTGCCGCTCGTCGGCGGCCCTGACGAGGCACAGGACCCGTCCCGTCGTCCTGCGCAGCAGCTCGTCGATCATGTGCGCGCCGCAGAACCCCGTCGCCCCGGTGAGCAGGACGTCGCCGGGGTGCCAGAAGTCCGGAGCCGGCGTGGCATGGCCTATCGCCGGCATGCGCCGATCGACCTCGGCGGCGAAGTCGACGTTCCCGCCGCCCGGCTGGGCCAGCGTGCCGGCACGTGCCCGGCGCACGGACTCGGCGAACGCGGCGAGCGTCGGATACAGCAGCAACGAGCGGGTCAGGTCGCGGATCTGGGAGACACCGATGCCGAATATGACGCGGGTGTGCGCGAGCATCTCCATGGCCAGCAGCGAGTTGCCGCCCAGTTCGAAGAAGTCGTCATGCGGACGGACGCGGTCCACCTCCAGGATCCGGCCCCACAGCTGGGCCATTCCCTGGGGCAGAGGGCGGTCGTCGGCCCTTGCGGTCGTGGTCGCCGTGGTGGTGAGTTGCGGTACGGCCTTCCGGTCGAGCTTTCCGCCGGGCGTGACGGGCAGCCGCGCCACGGTGTGGAAGGCCGCCGGGATCATGTAGCTCGGCAGCGCCTCGGCGAGTGCCGAGCGCAGCCGCGCGGACAGCGCCACCCCGCCGCCGGTCGGCGGCGAGGCCGGCGTGTAGTACGCGACGAGGTCCCGGTCGCCGCTCTCGCGCACCCGGGCCACCACCATCGCCTGACCGACCTCCGGGCGGGCGACGAGCGCGGCCTCGACCTCGGCCGGGTCGACCCGGAACCCGCGGATCTTCATCTGGTCGTCCACCCGGCCCAGGACCTCCAGGTTGCCGTCCGAGCGCCTACGGCCCAGATCCCCGGTGCGGTACATCCGGTCCCCCGGCGCGGGGCCGTGCGGATCGGGCAGGAACTGCTGCGCGGTCAGGGCCGGCTGCCGCCAGACACCGCGCGCCAGCCCCGGACCGCTGATGTAGATCTCGCCGCGCCCGCCCGGCGGCACCGGGCGCAGCTCTGCGTCGAGCAGCTGGACGTGAATCCCGTCCAGGGGCCTGCCGACCGGGGCGACGGCGGTGTCCGGTGCGGTGAGTGCTTCCTCGTTCAGGTCGCAGAGCATGGAGGTGATGGTGGTCTCGGTGAGCCCGTAGGCGTTGACGAGCCGCAGGCCGGGGATCCGGCGCAGAATGGCGCGGCTGTCCTTCGCGGTGACGATCTCGCCGCCGACGATGGCCAGCCTCAGCGACGCGAGGCTCTCGCCGCGGTCCGCGACGGAGACGATTCGCTGCCAGTAGGCGGGGGTCAGGTCGGCGACGGTGATCCCGTACTCCGGGAGGCGGCGCAGCAGGTCGGAGGGTGCCCAGGTCCCCGTTCCCCCCAGGACGAGCGTCGCGCCGCTGATCAGCGTGGCGAAGATCTGCTCCAGTGAGGTGTCGAAGCCGAGCGCCGCGGCGTGCAGCACGCGGTCACCGGGCCTCAGTTCGTAGGCCCGGGCCACGGCGCCGAGGGAGTGCGCCAGCGACCGATGGGTGATCATCACCCCCTTGGGAGGCCCGGTGGATCCGGAGGTGTAGATCACGTAGGCGAGGTCGTCCGGCCGGGGGCCGCCTGCCGGCCGCGGTCCCGTCGGCGGCGCCTGCGCGGCCGGTTCCCCGACCTCGACGACCCGCGCCTCGCACGCGGCGAACATCGGGGCGTGCTCGCGGCTCGTGACGATGAGGCGTGAGCCGGTCCCCTCGACCAGTCCGGCCAGCCGCTGCCGCGGGGTCGCCGGGTCCAGGGGCAGGAACGCGCCGCCGGAGCTCAGCACCGCCAGCAGTGCGACGACCAGCTCGGGCGTGCGTTCGAGGCACACGGTGACGACGGATTCCGCCGTGACGCCCGCCCGGCGCAGCTCGTGGGCGAGCCGGTCGGCGCGGTGGGTCAACTCCGCGTAGCTGAGCCGGCCCTCGTCCGAGAGCACCGCGAGGGCGGAGGGCTCGCGCCGCGCCTGCTCCCGGACCAGCTCGGGCACGGTGTCCGGCCCGGATCCCGGGGGCAGCGCGTCCGTGCGGGCGCTCGCGGGCCGCATGTCGGTCCACAGCCGGTCGACCAGGCTCCGGCACCACGCGGGGGACGACGGTCCGCCGACTTGGCGCCACCCGGCCGGAATCCGGCGATCGGCGGGCCAGATCGCGTACTGCTCCTCGCCGTTGCGCAGCACGACGCACGGCACAGACGACTCCGCCGAAGGGCGCTCACATTCCGTCACCTTGGGTCTCCTGCCTCGCCTGGCGTCCCGCGGAGCGCGCGGAGCGCGACCTGCGCCCCTCGTGGAAGAGGGCCGCCGCCATCACCGCTGCCCTTCCGCGGGCACCTCACTCCATTCAGCCAGACGGCCGAGCGGCGGCGCGAGCACGAGGTGCGCCGCCTCGTCGGCGCTGACCGGCTTGGCGAAGAGATACCCCTGGCCAAACCGGCAGCCCATGGAGACGAGCAACTCCTGCTGCTGCACGTTCTCCACTCCTTCGGCGATCACCGTGAGACCGAGCGTGTCCGCGAGATGAGTGATGCCCTCGACCAGGGCGTACTGCTCGGGCGAGCGCCCGAGATCGTCGACGAACGACTTGTCGATCTTGAGTATCGAGATCGGGAACTCGCGCAGATAGCTCAGCGACGAGTAGCCCGTTCCGAAGTCGTCGATCGCGATGCGGATTCCGAGGTCGGTGAGTGAACTCATCTCCGTCAGGATGCGCTCGTCGTTGTAGAGCAGCACATTCTCGGTCAGTTCCAGTACGAGAGACGACGGTTCGATGCCGGAGAGGTCCAGGGCGCGGCGGATCATGTCGTAGAAGTCGTCGTCCCGGAACTGACGCGGCGACACGTTCACGCTGACGTAGGGCACTTTGCGGTCGACCCGTGCGTCGTGCATGACGGAGCCCTGCCAGCGGACGGCCTGGGCCGCGGCCTGGTCGAGCACCCAGGCGCCGAGCGGGACGATCTGCCCGCTCTCCTCGGCCAGCCTGATGAACTGCTCCGGCAGAACCATGCCGCGCTTGGAGTGGGGCCAGCGAACGAGCGCCTCGAAGCCGGCGATCCGACCGCTGGGCAGCTCCACGATGGGCTGGTAGAGCACCGTGAACGACGTCTCGATCGGTGAACTGTCCAGGCCTTCCTGCAACTTGGCACGCTCGGCCATGCCGCGCTGCAGCTCCGGAAGATAGCGGCGCCACTGGCGTTTGCCCGCCGTCTTCGCCGCGTACAGCGCGAGATCGGAATGTGCCAGCAGTTCGACCGAGTCGATGCTGTCCTCCGTCGTGGAGACGCCGATGCTCGCGTACGTGCTCACCGGCCCCACACTGAGCCGGAACGGCTCGGCGAACGCGGTCATCACGTGCTCGGTGAACCGCTCCACGCCCTCGGGACCGGCCGAGCCCTCCACCAGGAGCGCGAACTCGTCACCGCCGATGCGCGCGGCGGTGTCGGAGGCGCGGACGGTGGTCTGCAGCCGCAGCGACAGCGCGACCAGGAGCTCGTCGCCCACACCGTGGCCGTGTATGTCGTTGACGACCTTGAAGTCGTCCACGTCGATGAAGAGCACGCCGACCACCGTGCCGTCGCGCTGAGCCTGCACCAGGGCGTGGTTGACCCGTTCCTGGAAGAGCACGCGGTTGGCCAGGCCGGTGAGCGGGTCATGGAACGCCTGGTGGGTGAGTTCGCGTTCGAGCTTGCGCTGTTCGGTCACGTCCCGCAGGGTGAGCACCACCCCACCGACGGTCGCCTCCTCGCGCAGGTCGCTCCACCGCACCTCGACCTCGATGAGCGCCCGATCGGCGCGGATCATGCGCCAGTGCTCGCGCGAGGACTGGTACTCGTGGCTCCGTATCCGGCTGAGCGTCTCGACCACCGTGCGGCTGTCCTGCGGCGGCACCAGATCGATGAGCGGGGTGCCCTCCAAATTCGGAACACCGAGCACCTGGTCGACGGAGGGGCTGGCGTAACGGATGCGGGCTTCGTCGTCGAGGATCAGGACGACGTCGGAGGCGTTCTGCACCAACGTGCGGAAGTACGCCTCGCTCTGACGCCGGTTCACCTCCTGGGCGAGGGCGAGCCTCGCCACCGCAAGTGCCGTCTGCGCGGCGAGGGTTGCCAGCGTCTCGCGGAGCACGAGCAGGTCTTCCTCGCCCCCGGGCACGATCAGCGCCCCGATCAGCGGATCGCCCGAAGGGTGATCCTGCGAGGTGAGCGGGCAGACGAGCACGTGGCTGCGGCGGGTCCGGGGCCGTGCCTCGTTCGGGGACGCGAGGAGGGCGGCGAGATCGGGCCCCACGGCGTCGAGGGGCGCGAGGCGGCTCTCGCCGGACGCGGCCAGTTCCTGTACGGCCGCGGTGGCCCACGATGACAGGGGTCCTTTCGCGTCGTCGTGGGCCCCGTTCACCCAAATGGCGTTGTCCGGCATGGTGAGCAGCACGGAACGCGGTGGGCCGTGCTGCATCAGCTCCGTCACCGCCGTATGGACCGTGACGGCCATGTCCCGCAGATCGCCCGCTCCGCCCAGCGACGACACCGCGATGCGCAGTACCTCTTCCCGTCCGACCGCCTGCCGGTGGGTCGCAGCCACCCCGGCCAGGCGGTAGAGCACGAGGAGAAAGAGCACCGCGGAGAACACACCGATGACGCCGCCGTTGGCGTTCACGCCCCGCAGGGCCTGCACCAGGAGGATGGTCGGCGCGATCAGTGACGCCAGGGTGAGCAGGCTCAGCCGGCCGGCCCCGGTCTCGGTGCGCCATGCCACCGGCTGGGTCAGCGACAGCATGGTCGGATCGAGCGCGGCGAGCGCCCAGGCGCCGTACAGGACGACCCAGCCCAACTCGACCGCGGTGCCCGTGTGCCACGTCCCGTTCAGCTGGATCAGTCCGTACAACACGTCGGCGGTGAGCAGGCCGACGGTGCCCGTGGTGAGCAGCATCAGCGAGCGGCTCTTGCCGCCACGGCTGGCGAGCAGGCGCAGCAGCATCGCCAGGACGAGGATGTCGCCGAGCGGATAGGCGATGGAGAACGCCTTCTGCACCCAGGTCAGACCCTCGAGCCGGGCGTACGGCTCGATGAGGAAGAGCCACGAAAGCAGGGCCAGGCCGACCGTCAGTGTCAGCGCGTCGATGAGGCTCGCGCGGTCACGCCGGCCCGTGCGCCAGTGGACGAAGCCCAGCAGTCCGGCCGCGTAGAGCGGATAGGCCGCGAGATAGAAGCCGTCGGCGAGCGACGGAAACGGGTTCTGCTGGTTGAGCCACTGTATGAGCACGATCTGGGTGGCTTCACCCGCGGCGAACGCGAAGTTTCCCGCGGCGAGCATGAGCCAGGGGAGTCGATGCGTAGGACGGTTGAGAAGTACGCCCAGGACAATACCTGTTACACCGGTCAGGCCAATGGCGACGAATATCAGCCGCTGCTCTGGAAACCTGTAGTAGAACGCGGTCAGCACGACAATGCATATGCTGACGGCGGCCATCACGGCCGGGCTTCGCAGTCGCGCGTTCACCCCAAACTCACCTCCTGGGAGGGCCACTCGTCGGGCGAACGGCACCGGGGGACAATGGAGAAGCTCGTGGGACCGGACAGGTGAAAGGAGAATGCTCCGGGGCCGGGACTCGGCCCTGGCCGCCTCTGAACACGATCGCCGGTATACGCGATTGCCGCTATACACGGCCGCTGGTACGCGGGCTCCTTCTCGCCGAGATATCGACGTGTCTTGCGACCAGTTTACTCGGCTCGTCATTTCCCGCACACGCAGCGAGAGATACCGCCTCGCGTCGCGGGATGCGGCGCCGTGGGTGAAGATGCAGAAGGTGGAGGACCACGAGGACGTGGAAACCGGACCGGTTCCGCCCAGCGCCGATCGGCTCCTGACGGAGCGTGAAGTCCATTGCTCTCCGATTACCGCCGGATCTTCTCTCCTGAAGGCAGCCTGCCCTTCTCCGCCGCAGGGTTTGTGTCACGCGTTCCGCTGTCGATGATCGGCGTCGGCATCGTCACCATGCTGTCGCAGTTCGGCGGTGCGTACTGGCTCGCGGGCTCGGTCTCCGCCACGCAGGCGCTCGCCGCCGCAGCGATCGGACCGCAGATCTCCCGGCTGGTCGACCGGCACGGCCAGCATCGGGTCATCCTCCCGGCGACGGCCGTGACGGTCGCCGCCATCTGTGTGCTGGTGCTGTGCGCCCGGTACGCCGCCCCGGACTGGACGCTGTACGCCGCGGCGGCGGTAGCGGGCTGCATGCCCAGCATGGGCGCGCTCGTCAGGTCCCGCTGGGCCGAGGTCCACCGGGAGTCACCGCGGCTGCTGCACACCGCGTACTCGCTGGAGTCGGTGCTCGACGAGGTGATCTACGTCGTCGGCCCGATCCTGGCGATCACACTGTCGACCGGTGCCTGGGCCGCGGCCGGGCTGTTGACCGCCGCGGTCCTGCTCGCCGTCGGCGTCGTGCTGTTCGCCGCCCAGCGGCGTACGGAACCGCCGGTGCGCGCCGAGCCGCACCGCTCCGGGGGCTGGGCGCTGCGCGTCCCTGGGCTCGGCCTGCTGGTGCTGACGGTGACGTCGGTGGGTGCGTCCTACGGTTCGGTGGAGGTCGTGACGGTGGCGTTCGCCGGCGCACACCACCACAAGGCGCTGTCCGGTGTGCTGCTGGGTGTGTACGCGCTCGGCTCGGGCCTGGCGGGCACGGTCTTCGGCGCGGTCAGGCCACGGGGGGCGATCACGCGACAGTTGCTGGTCAGCCTCTGTGCGATGGCGGTGACCGCGGCCCCGCTGTTGTTCGCGCCGGGTCTCGCGGCGCTGGCGGTGATGCTGTTGGTGGCGGGAATGTCCCTCGCGCCGGCCCTGATCACCACGATGGGGCTGGTGAGCCGCCAGGCGCCGGCCGCCCGGCTCACCGAGAGCATCACCTGGATCGTCTCGGGCCTGTCCGTCGGGGTGGCGCTGGGCTACGCCGTGTCCGGGTGGGTGGTCGACGCGGCGGGGGCCTCGACGGGCTACGCCGTGCCGTGCGTGGCGGCCGTGCTCGCCGCCGCGACGGTCGCCCTCGCCCTGCCACGGCTGGCCCGCGCCGACACGCGGTGAGCGCGGCCGGGGCCGCCGCGCTCGGCTCCCACGGACTGGTCACGTGGACGGCCGGCGTGCGTTGCCGGCTGCCGACCACATGGGCACGCTTTCAGCCCAGCCGCCGTACCGGCTCCCCGTCGAGGAAGGCCCGGATGTCCTCGACGGCCTGTCCGTAGTACGTCTCGTAGTTCGCCCGCGACACATAGCCGAGGTGGGGCGTGGCCAGCAGGCGGGGCGCGGTGCGCATCGGATGGTCGGCGGGCAGGGGCTCGACGTCGAAGACGTCCACGCCCGCCCCGGCGATACGGCCCTCGTGCAGGGCGGCGAGCAGGGCGTCCTGGTCGACGATCGCGGCGCGGGAGGTGTTGACCAGATAGGCGGTGGGCCTCAGCAGGGCGAGTTCGGCGGGGCCGAGCAGCCCGCGGGTGCGGTCGCTCAGGGCCAGGTGGACCGAGACGAAGTCGCTGTCTGCCAGCAACTCCTCCTTGGATGCGGCGAGTTCGACGCCCACCTCGTCGGTGTACTCCTTGGTCAGGTTCTGGCTCCAGGCGCTGACGTGCATGCCGAAGGCGAGGCCGACATGCGCCACCCGGCTGCCGATCCTGCCGAGGCCGAGCAGCCCGAGCCGGCGGCCGTGCAGGTCGGCGCCGACCATCTGCTGCCAGGGGCCGCCGGAGCGCAGGGCGGTGCTCTCCTCGACGAGTCCGCGGGCCAACCCCAGCAACAGTGCCCAGGTCAGTTCGACGGGCGGGGTCGAGGCGCTCGCCGTGCCGCACACGGTGACGCCGTGCGCCTCGGCGGCGGCGAAGTCGATGACGCTGTTGCGCATGCCGGACGCGACGAGCAGCTTCAGCCGGGGGAGACGGGTGAGCAGTGAGGCGGGGAAGGGCACGCGCTCGCGCAGGGTGACCACGATGTCGAAGTCGGCGAGGGCGGCGGCCAGTTCGTCCTGAGTGGCGAAGTGCTCGGCGAAGGACGTCACCTCCACCTCGTCGGCCACGGGCGACCAGTCGGCCAGTTCCGTCGCCACCCGCTGGTAGTCGTCGAGCACAGCGCAGCGCAGCCGCACGGCGGGTCCCTTCCGTAGACGTGTCGGTCCGGTCAGTAATAGTCACGCATGAGGTCGGTGGCCCAGCCGGGCTGGGTCGTCGGGGGCCCTGGGGGCCGAACTCGGCGCATGTTCCGTGCCTTTCGTCACGTCGGGAGCGGGCCGGGTTCGAAGACCGGCCCGGTCACCGTACCCAGGGCGGATCCCGGCCGCCGGGACTTCGAGGGTTGCGCAAGCCGACAACCGTTACACTCCCCAACCCGTACAGCGTGTCCATCGGCCATCGGGGGAGAGACATGGTGGGTCGCTTCAGGTCCGTGCGGGCGATGCTCGTCACCGGGGTGCCGGCCGCGGCCGCGATGGTGCTGCTGCCGCTCGGTTTCGCCTTCTACGTCCTCGACGGGCGACGGTATGTCGGCGACGCGCTGCTCACGGCCGGGCTGATCGCCGGGGCCGTGGCCGCCGGGACGCTGGTCGGCGACCTCGCCTGGTGTCTGCACACGGCGTCCCGTGAGCGCGCGGGCGCGCAGGAGAAGCCGGTCGGCGACGGCTCCCGCTGAGACGGCGGCCGACTGCGGCGGGGTCGCCTCGTGCAGCGGAAACGGCGCGCGGCGCGGCAGGAACAGCGCGCGGCCTCAGCCCGCCGGCTCGTCGTGCGCGGGAGCGCCCGTCGGGAGGTAGATCTCCTGGCGTCGGTCGACGTTGACCGCGCCGTAGCCGTCGCCCGGGTAGAGCCAGAGCTTACCGCTCAGGCGGGCTACGAGGTCCTGAACGCCGTCGCCGTGGCCTCGGCGGCGGTAGTGGCTGAGGCGGGCACGGTGTTGGCGGCGGCGTCAGCGTGACCAGTGCAGGATGTGATCGGCTTCGTGTCGGATGGCGTGGGCGGCCAGGCGCTGAGAAGGAGTCAGGGGTTGAGCGATGTGCTCACCTGCGTGTTTGCAGGTCGCGCAGGAACGAAAACCGTCAAGGCGCTTGCTGTCACCTACTGCGGTCATCGGCCGGGAACTGCCCCGGCTCGGCATGGCGCCGGAGTCGCGGACAGGGCCCCTCCGGTACTCCGGACGCGGGAGCGCATGGGTCGCCGACGTCGGGCGATCGATACGGCCCCGCCTGGCGGTCGCCCGGACGGGGTGCTACCGGTCGTGCAGGATCTCGGGCCGCGTCACGGGCACAATGGTGATCAAGCTGTCGAGGCCCTTGAAGTCGTCGGGGTTGGTGGTGAAGAGGGGGAGCTCCTCGGCGGCCGCGATGGCGGCGATCATCAGGTCGGCCGCTCGGCGACGAGGCTTGCGGCCTGCGGAGACGACGGCAGCGCAGATTCTGCCGTAGAGGCGGGCCGCTTCCACGTCGAAGGGGATGGGGTCGAATTCGTTCTCCGCGCGCTGCAGGACGTCCATGCGGCGGGCGCGTTCGGCGTGTTCGTCGTAGTCGCTCTGCTCGTCGCTGCCGCGTACTTGGTGAGGGCCTGCGGAGAGTTCCGCGAGGGTGATGGTGCTGATGGCCATCTCGGCGGGCAGTTCGTCGGCGTTGATCCACTTGCGCAGGATCATGATGTTGGTGTCGAGCAGGCCTTGCTCGTGCTCAACGGGCATACGGGTCGTCCAACTCCTGCTCGACGACGGCGTCCTGGTCGTCGCGGAAGGCGTCCAGCGAGATGTCAGGGGCCGTGCGTGACATGGCCGCGAACTCGGCACGGGGAACGAAGCGGCGACGGCGGCGGAGCGGGACGAGCTCGCCGACACGGTGCCCGTCGCGAGTGACAGTGAACGCCTGCCCTCCCTGGACGGCGTCCATGATCTCTTTGGAACGGGTGCGCAGATCGCGCTGAGTGATCTCCGGCTGCGCTGTCATGCTGTCCACGATAGCGAAGGTGTGCTACCCGGTGCTACATCGTGATTCCGGTGTGGATTCCCTGACGAGGGACGTCGTCGCCGCGATGCAGGGTCTGTCTGAGCTCGGATCGTGGAGGGGTGAACGCGCCTGCTCATACCTGCTCATTGAGCGATCTGCACCCGGACATGAAAGAGCCCCTCACGTGTTTCCCCAGGTGAGAGGCTGTGTGCGCCCCCGGCAGGACTCGAACCTGCGGCCAAGCGCTTAGAAGGCGCCTGCTCTATCCACTGAGCTACGGGGGCCGGGTGTGTGGCCTCTGTCGTGGGTGCCCGGGTGTGGGCCGATCCGTGACGTTGCCGGGGACAAGGATAGGGCTCCCGCGTCCTTGTCCCTGTTGCTTCGCCTCCGTGGCTCGATGTGGAGGTTCGGTGAAGCGGTCCTGATAATCGCAGGCAGGTACGAATCGTGCATCGCTTTTGGGCCCTTGCGCACCGGGTGTTGTGCACTCGTTATGCCTGGACTGTGCCTGCGTCCCAGTCATCCCTTCCGTCCCTTGTGTCCTGTCGGCGCGCAGACATGCTCATATGCTTCAGAAATCCCTTAAAATTGGGCATTCTTCGCATGTGGTGACCTTGGACGTACGGCCTCAGCTGCTCGACGCACTCTCCGCCCTGCGCGACCGTGTCGCCGCCGCACGCTTCCCGCTGCCCCTGGCGGGAGCTCCACGCGCGCGTGCCAACCGCGACGAACTGCTCGCCCAGCTCGACGACTACTTGGTGCCCCGGTTGAGAGAACCCGAAGCGCCTTTGCTGGCGGTGGTGGGCGGATCGACCGGCGCCGGCAAGTCGACCCTCGTCAACTCCCTTGTCGGGCGCCGGGTCAGCGAGGCGGGCGTGCTGCGGCCGACCACGCGGACGCCCGTGCTGGTCTGCCATCCGGAGGACCATCACTGGTTCAGCGGAATGCGCGTACTGCCCGACCTCACCCGCGTGTGGGTCCCTCATCAGGACGCGGCGGACGACCTGTTGCTGCCCGGGGAGGACCCCGCGCGCGTGCTCCGCGTCGAGACCGCCGAGACGCTGCCGCGCGGCCTCGCCCTGCTCGACGCCCCCGACGTCGACTCCCTGGTCGCCGACAACCGCGTCCTGGCGGCCGAACTCGTCTGCGCCGCCGACATCTGGGTCATGGTCACCACCGCCGCCCGCTACGCCGACGCCGTCCCCTGGCATCTGCTGCGCACCGCCAAGGAGTACGACGCCACTCTCGTGACGGTGCTCGACCGGGTGCCGCACCAGGTCGTCTCCGAAGTGTCCCGGCAGTACGGGGCGCTTCTCACCAAGGCCGGCCTCGGCGACGTACCCCGCTTCACCGTGCCCGAACTGCCCGAGTCCGCCTGGGGCGGCGGGCTGCTGCCGGCCACCGCGGTGGCCCCGCTGCGGACCTGGCTCGTCCATCTGGCCCAGGACCCGGGCGCGCGGCAGCACGCCATGGCCCGTACGGCCTACGGGGTGCTCAACTCCCTGAAGGCACGGATGCCCGAACTCGCCAGTGCCGCCGCCGCGCAGTACGCGGCCGCTCTGCGGCTCACCTCCGCCGTCGAGGGGGCGTACGACAGCGAGCACGCGCGCGTACGGGGGCGGTTGCAGGCAGGTGCCGTACTCGCCGGCGACGCGCTGAAGCGGTGGCGGGCGTTTCCGCTCGACTGCGCCGCCGGTGAGCTGCTCGACGCGCTCACGGAGAGCTTCGCCGCGCTGCTGCTGTGCGCCGTCACCGCCGCCGACGAGCGTGTCGACGAGGCCTGGCGGCGCGAACCCGCGGCGGGCGCCCCGGAGCTCGACGGGCGCGATCCGTCCCTGGAGAGCGCCGAGCACCGCATCGGGATGGCCGTACGGCGGTGGCGGCGGGAGCTCGAGGAGTACGCCGAGGACGAGGCGCGCGGCCTCGACCGCGGTGTCGCCGTCGACCCCGAGGTGATCGCCGCCCTCGTCGCCACCGCGCTGCTGGGCGGACGCCGGGCGCGTTCGGCCGGTGAGGGGCTCGCCGAGCGGATCGGCGCGCACGGGGCGCTGCGGCTGCGCGACCGGGGCGGGCGGCTGCTCGCCGAGCACGTGGACCGGGTGATGCACACCGAGCGCGAGCGTCGGCTCGCCCCGCTCGAGGGCCTCGACATCCATCCCGAACCCCAGGCCGAGCTCATCGCCGCGCTGTCCGTACTGCAGAAGGAGAGGTGACCGGTGACCGCCGTCACTGACCAGGACCACACCGAGCACGCCGACCACGCGGGGGACACGGTGACCGAGAACGACGACAGCGAGAACCGCCTCCCCGAGGAGAGCGACTCCGGAAGTGACCTGCCTGAGGAGGGCACTCGCGAGGACGGCAGGCGTGACGACCACACGCGCGTGGAGAACGGCGACGCCCATGACCGTACGGACTCCTCGGACCCCTGGGACGACGGGCTCATCGCCCGGCGCGTGACCGAAGGCACCGCCGAGCCGGTGGCCGCCGTGGAGATCCGGTCGCACAGCGCCGAGCACGCGGCCCCGCTCGCCTACGACGGAGCCCTGCGCTCGCGGCTGGACGCGCTGCGGGAGCTGGTCGGGCTCTCCCGCACCCGGCTCGACAGCCGGACGCTCGCCGAGGCCGGGCGGGTGCTGGACGAGGCGGCGGCGCGGCGCAGGCTGTCCGGGCAGCACACCGTCGTCGCCATCGCGGGCGCGACCGGCAGCGGCAAGTCGCAGCTGTTCAACGCGCTCGCCGGGGTGACGATCTCGGAGACGGGTGTACGACGGCCCACCACGGCCGCGCCCATCGCGTGCAGTTGGAGCGACGGGGCGGCGAGTCTCATCGAGCGGCTCGGCATCCCGCCCCGGCTGCGCCGGCGCCCCCTCCAGAACGCCGAGGCGGAGGCCCAGTTGCGCGGCCTCGTCCTGGTCGACCTGCCCGACCACGACTCGGCCGCCGTACAGCACCGCGAGCACGTGGACCGCATTCTGGCGCTCGTCGACGCGGTCATCTGGGTCGTCGACCCCGAGAAGTACGCGGACGCGGTCCTGCACGAGCGCTATCTGCGGCCGATGGCCGGACACGCGGAGGTCATGTTCGTCGTCCTCAACCAGACCGACCGGCTGCCCGGCGAGGCCACCGACCAGGTACTCGACGACCTGCGGCGGCTGCTCGACGAGGACGGGATCGCGCTCGGCGAGTACGGCGAACCGGGCGCCACCGTGCTCGCGCTGTCCGCGCTCACCGGGGACGGCCTCGGGGAACTGCGGGAGGCGCTCGGTCAGTTCGTGACCGAGCGAAGCGCTCCGGCGCGGCGGATCTCGGCCGACGTGGACGCCGCCGCGGTCGGGCTGTGGCCCGTGTACGCCACCCGGCGGCGGACCGGGCTGAGCGAGGAGGCCCGGGACGAGTTCGCCGCCCGGCTCGCGGACGCGGTCGGTGCCACGGCGGCCGGCGAGGCGGCCGAGCGCGCGTGGCTGCGCAACGCCAACCGCGCGTGCGGGACGCCGTGGCTGCGGCTGTGGCGGTGGTACCAGGACCGGTACGAACCGCCCACGAGACGGCTGCCGTTGCGCGCCCAGGCCGACGAGGAGGCCACGGCGCGGCAGCGCGTCGAGCAGGCGGTGCGGACGCTGGCCGACCGGGCCTCGGCCGGGCTGCCGACGCCATGGGCACAGGCGGTGCGCGAGGCGGCCGTACGGGGATCGCAGGGACTGCCCGAGGCGCTCGACGAACTGGCGGCGCGGGCCGGACTGCCGCCGGGCCGGCCGCCGCGGCCCGGCTGGTGGCCGGCCGCCGTGCTGTCCCAGGCCGCCATGACCATCCTCCAAGTGGTGGGCGGACTGTGGCTGTTGGGGCAGATCATCGGGTTCATGGCACCGAACCTCGGCGTGCCGGTGCTGCTGATGATGATCGGCATCGTCGGCGGCCCGCTGATCGAGTGGAGCTGCCGGATGGCGGCGCGGGGGCCCGCGCGGCGGTACGGCACGGACGCGGAACGTCGGCTCAGGGAGGCGGCGGCCGGGTGCGGGCGGGCCCGGGTGCTGGATCCGGTGGCGGCCGAGCTGCTGCGGTACCGGGAGGTCCGGGAGCAGTTCGGGCGGGTTGCGGGGGTGGGGGCGACGGCGCGGTGAACCACGGCGCGGGGGTCGCGGGCAGGTGAATCGGATCATGACGGTGACTCACTCGTCCGGGTGACGGAGTTGTCCACAGGCGGTGGGTGATCCACAGGGCTCGGCGGGCTCGGCCCGACGGAGGCAGTCTGGCGGTGCGGCGACCGCGAAGGCGCGGTCGGCGCGGCGGCGGCGGTGCGCGAGGCGTGCGGCCGCGGCGGCAGACGCAGCCGTACGGGACGGGCCCGTACGCGTGTCAGGGAGGGATACGCGATGAACGAGACGATCATCTGCGCCGTGGGCAACGTGGCGACCCGGCCGGTGTTCCGGGAGCTGGTCTCGGGCCCCTCGGCCCGGTTCCGGCTCGCGGTGACCGTGCGCTACCTGGACCGGGAGAAGAACGTCTGGACCGACGGCCACACCAACTTCTTCACGGTGTGGGCCAACCGCCAGCTGGCCACGAACGTGGCGGCCTCACTCAACGTGGGCGACCCGGTGATGGTCCAGGGCCGGCTCAAGGTGCGCTCCGAAGTGCGCGAGGGGCAGAACTGGACCTCGGCGGACCTCGACGCGATGGCCATCGGCCACGATCTGTCGCGTGGTACGTCGGCCTTCCGACGGGCGGCCAGGACGGAGCCGACCGCCGCGGCACAGCAACCCGAACCCAACTGGGAGACTCCGCCCGGGGGTTCGGACATCGAAGGGGCCCAACAGGAGCTGGAACCCGCTGCGGTGACGTGATGTCAGATCCTGCCCCGACCTGACCGGACTGCGGCTTATCGACGAATGCATCCCGAACGACCCGGTGGATTTGTCGATAAGCCCTGCTCGGGGGCCGTTTGGCGATAACGATTCCGAGTCGGATCGGCCGTCCGATCATCCGACTTGTCAAGCACGGCGCGACGGATCCCTAGGATGCCGGGCATGGCTCCCGGGACGCCCGGGGCTGCCGATTCTGCTGGTGGGACCGTACCCCCCACTTCAACGGGTCCTGCTCGAAGGGGAATGTGTGTTTGCTTCGTTCTCTGCGCTCTGCGCGCGCAGGCGAGGGGCCGTGGCCCGGCTCGCCTCCGCGCTGGTGGTCTCCGGGCTCGTGGCGGCCGGTGCGCTGACCGGCGCCGGTACGGCCGTCGCCGAGGAGACGACACAGACCCAGGGCGGGGCGACCGCCACCATAGGCGGGCTCAAGACGTACGGCGCCGCCGTGATCCACGACCGGACCGCCGGGGACCAGCAGGTCTCGGCCGGCCTGTTCGAGATGTCCGTCGACGGCGGCGGCACCCTGCAGACGTACTGCGTCGACCTGCACAACCCCACCCAGCGGGACGCCCGGTACCACGAGACCCCGTGGAGCGGGACCTCGCTGGGCGCCAACAAGGACGCCGGCAGGATCCGTTGGATCCTGGAGAACTCCTACCCGCAGGTCAACGACCTCGCGGCACTCGCCGCCAAGGCGGGTGTCCAGGGCGGCCTGACCGAGCAGGACGCGGCGGCCGGCACCCAGGTGGCCATCTGGCGCTACTCGGACGGGGCGGACATCGACGCCGTCGACCCGCAGGCCGAGAAGCTCGCGGACTACCTCCAGAAGAGCGCCGTCGACGTGGCGGAGCCCAAGGCCTCGCTGACGCTCGACCAGCCCGCGGTCTCCGGTCACCCCGGTGAGCTGCTCGGCCCGGTGACCGTGCACACCAACGCGGCCGGCGTGACGCTGACCCCGCCGGCCGACGCGGCCACCACGGGCGTGCGGATCGTCGGCAAGGACGGTAAGCCCCTGACCACCGCGGCCGACGGCAGCCAGGTCTTCTTCGACGTCCCCGAGGACGCGGCGGCCGGCTCGGCCGAGCTGACCGTGCAGGCCTCGACCACGGTGCCGGTCGGCCGGGCCTTCGCCTCCGAGAGCCGCAGCCAGACGCAGATCCTGGCCGGCTCCAGCGAGTCCACGGTCTCGGCGACGGCGAGTGCGACCTGGGCGAAGAAGGGGGCCATACCGGCGCTGTCCGCGGCGAAGAACTGCGCCAGGAGCGGCGTCGACATCACCGCGGCCAACCAGGGCGACGAAGCGTTCACGTTCTCCCTGATGGGGAGCGACTACAACATCCCGGCCGGGGAGTCGCACACGGTGACGATCCCCTTGCAGGAGGATCAGCCCTACGACTTCACCATCACGGGCCCGAACGGACTCGACCAGCGCTTCACCGGCATCCTCGACTGCGAGACGCAGGGCAGCGAGAGCGGCGGCGACGCGGTCCAGACCCTCAGCGAGCCGAGCCCGGCCACAGTGGGCGGTACGGCCGACGACACCAACCTCGCCGAGACCGGCGGCTCCAGCACGACCCCGCTGATCGCGGGCGTCGCCATCGGTTTCGTGGTGATCGGCGGGGCGGCGCTGATCGTGGTCCGCAAGAAGGAGGAGGCGCGGACGCGGGGCTGAGACAGCAGGCGGGGCCCGCTCCTGGGCGACTCAACAGCGAGTCGTGGCAAGGGAATTGCCTGCGCGGGGGTGCGGCGTGGTGAGACCGACGGCAGGATGGTTCCATGACCGAGTCGACCGCACCCTCCACGTCCTCCGCGTCGCCGGCCTCGCCGGCCCGGGACAGCTGCTCGGACTCCGTGCTGTCCCTGTGGTCGCACGACTCGGTGCTGTCGATCGGCTCGGTGGGGTCGGTCCTGTCCATCGGCTCGGTGGGCTCGGCCCTGTCCGTCGCATCGGTGGGCAGCACGCTCTCCGTCGGTTCCATCGGCTCGGCCCTGTCCCTGATCTCGGCCGGCTCCTGGCTGAGCACAGGCTCCCTCCTCTCCGCCCAGTCCCGCTGGTCGATCCTGTCCTGGCGCTCGACACGGGCCTTCCGCTCGGCAGGGGTCGTGGGGGTGGCGGGAGGAGTGGCGGTGTGCGCTCTCCTGCTGGCACAGCGACCGCCGCGTACTCGGCGCCGGTAGACCTGCCGGAACTCCGCCAGCCGTGAGCGGCTGTGGCGCCCCAGCCGTGGCCGAAGCGGAGGTCAGTCACGGTCCGGCGAGAAGATTTACCGTCGAGTTCCGACTCGCCTGGTCTTGAAACACCAGGTCAGGGGCGTGACGCAGTTGTTACCGCCCGGATTTGTGCCGACGGCCACAGCGAGCAGGATGCGCGTGGGCTCATACTGAGTCATGACTAAGCCTGCGGCACCGAAGCGTCACTTGCCTACCAGTCCCTTCAAGGCCCCGGTCCCACCGGCTCCCAAGCACTTCGCCATGGGCGATCAGGTCACCCATGACGTGTACGGCCTCGGCCGGGTGGTCGGCATCGAGGACGGAATCGCGGCGCTCGTGGATTTCGGCTCGACACAGATGCGGATCTTGAGCCCGTACGCCAAGATGACCAAGCTCTAGGACCGCTGTGCCCGGTCACGGCACGCCAGGCCCCATCAGGGACCTGTAACGAAAGGCAGACCCCTCATCGACGCGACGTCGCTGTTCTCCGCCCCGGAAGGGCAACCCTGCCGTTCCGCCGCAGTATCGCCACCTCCGACGACAACACCCTTCCAGGCTCCGGACTTCGGAGAAGACGAGACCCTCTGGTCCGAGGACGCGCCCGAGCCCGCCCCGGGCGCACGTGCGGCGCGGCCCCGGGCCGCCTAGCGGCGCAGGTCGAGGTGCCTGGTGGGCTAGTGGCTGTCGCGCTCGATCAGTGAGGCCGGCAGCGCGTACGGTTCATCCCCCCGGCCCGGCCGGGGGGCGGCGGGCGAACGCGAGCTTCCGCAGCCGACGGAGAAACCCCAGGTCAGAGGCGCTCGGTCATATGGGTTTCCCCCCAGGGGTGGCGGTCGGGCAAGATGGGGTGTATCTGCCCACTGCCAGATTTCAAGCTGCCGGACGGTTTCTCTTGGCTGAGTACATCTACACCATGCGCAAAACGCGCAAGGCAATCGGCGACAAGGTCATCCTTGATGACGTCTCGCTGAACTTCCTGCCCGGCGCGAAGATCGGTGTGGTCGGCCCGAACGGAGCCGGTAAGTCGACCATTCTGAAGATCATGGCGGGCCTTGAGCAGCCGTCGAACGGTGACGCGTTCCTCTCGCCGGGGTACACCGTCGGCATCCTCCTCCAGGAGCCGCCCCTCAACGAGGAGAAGACCGTCCTGGAGAACGTCCAGGAGGGCGTCGGCGAGGTCAAGGGCAAGCTCGACCGGTTCAACGAGATCGCCGAGCTGATGGCGACCGACTACTCCGACGCGCTGCTCGACGAGATGGGCAAGCTGCAGGAGGAGCTGGACCACGCGAACGCCTGGGACCTCGACGCCCAGCTCGAGCAGGCCATGGACGCGCTCGGCTGCCCGCCCGGCGACTGGCCCGTCACCAACCTCTCCGGTGGTGAGAAGCGGCGCGTGGCGCTGTGCAAGCTGCTGCTGGAGGCCCCCGACCTGCTGCTCCTCGACGAGCCCACCAACCACCTCGACGCCGAGTCGGTGAACTGGCTGGAGCAGCACCTCGCCAAGTACGAGGGCACCATCGTGGCCGTCACCCACGACCGGTACTTCCTCGACAATGTCGCCGGCTGGATCTGCGAGGTCGACCGCGGCCGCCTCCACGGCTACGAGGGCAACTACTCCAAGTACCTGGAGACCAAGACCACCCGTCTCAAGGTCGAGGGCCAGAAGGACGCGAAGCGGCAGAAGCGGCTCAAGGAAGAGCTGGAGTGGGTGCGGTCCAACGCCAAGGGGCGTCAGGCCAAGTCCAAGGCCCGCCTCGCCCGCTACGAGGAGATGGCCGCCGAGGCCGACAAGATGCGGAAGCTGGACTTCGAGGAGATCCAGATCCCGCCGGGCCCGCGGCTCGGGAGCATCGTCGTCGAGGTCGCCAACCTCACCAAGGGCTTCGGCGACAAGGTGCTGATCGATGACCTGAGCTTCACGCTGCCTCGCAACGGCATCGTCGGGGTCATCGGCCCGAACGGCGCCGGCAAGACCACCCTCTTCAAGATGATCCAGGGCCTCGAGACCCCGGACTCCGGCAGCATCAAGGTCGGCGAGACCGTCAAGATCTCGTACGTCGACCAGAGCCGGGCGAACATCGATCCGAAGAAGACCCTGTGGGCGGTCGTCTCCGACGAGCTCGACTACATCAATGTGGGTCAGGTCGAGATGCCGAGCCGCGCCTACGTCTCCGCCTTCGGCTTCAAGGGCCCGGACCAGCAGAAGCCGGCCGGTGTGCTCTCCGGCGGTGAGCGCAACCGGCTCAACCTGGCGCTCACCCTCAAGCAGGGCGGCAACCTGCTGCTCCTCGACGAGCCGACGAACGACCTCGACGTCGAGACGCTGTCGAGCCTCGAGAACGCGCTGCTGGAGTTCCCGGGCGCGGCCGTGGTCGTCTCCCACGACCGGTGGTTCCTCGACCGAGTGGCCACGCACATCCTCGCCTACGAGGGCGACTCCAAGTGGTTCTGGTTCGAGGGCAACTTCGAGTCGTACGAGAAGAACAAGATCGAGCGGCTGGGGCCGGATGCCGCCCGTCCGCACCGTGCCACCTACAAGAAGCTGACTCGGGGCTGATCGATCTTGCGTCACATCTACCGCTGCCCCCTCCGCTGGTCGGACATGGACGCGTATGGCCACGTCAACAACGCCGTGTTCGTCCGTTACCTGGAGGAGGCCCGTATCGACTTCCTCTTCCGTCCGGAGAAGGACTTCCAGCAGGGGTCGGTGGTGGCGCGGCACGAGATCGACTACAAGCGGCAGCTCGTCCACCGGCACCACCCGGTGGACATCGAGCTGTGGATCACGCAGATACGGGCCGCTTCCTTCACCATCACCTGCGAGGTGAAGGACGAGGACCAGGTCTATGTACGGGCCTCGACGGTGGTCGTGCCGTTCGACTTCGAGGCGCAGCGGCCGCGCCGGATCACCGACGAGGAACGCGAGTTCCTCCAGGGGTACATGGACGACGAGGAGGAGGCCGTCGCCGCATGACGGTGCTCCACCTCGCCGACGAGGGGGAGGCGGCGGACCTCGCGGCCTTCCTCTCCCGGCTGCTCCACTACGACCGTTCGGCGGCGGTCCGGCTGCAGGCGGCCGGCACCGCGCTCGCCGTCTTCGGGCGGCCGCCGTCCTTCGAGGTGCTGGCGATCCGTGCGGCACGACTCGCCAAGCCGTACGAGAACGGTCTCGACGTCACCCTCGATGTGACCGTGTCCGCCGGGGAGTTGCTGGAGTCCGTCGACGAGTCGGCCGCGACGGCCGCCGTGCCGGGGGCGGTGACCGGGCCGCCGTGGGCGGGGGTGCTGCCGCCGCGGGGTGGCTGGCAGGCGGTGCCGGGGCTGCCGGCGCCGGACGAGCTGCGGGCGACCGTGGGTGCGGCGGTCGCCGAATTCCGGGCGCGTACGCAGGAGTTGCCGCCTGAGCGGCGTACGAGAGCCGAACTCGACGCGATCGGGCGGGAGATCTGGTCCCGGACGGTCGGGGAGACCCACCTCCCGGTGCGGGCCCTGCACGCGGCGCAGTCGCTCGGGTTCCTGCGGGGCGGGGAGAGCGCGGGGGAGTCGGCGCTGTTCTCGTCGGGGGCGTGGCTGCGGCTGCGTACCGCCTATGGGTCGATTGCCGTACGGCGGGCGGGACTTGGGGCGTTGGACGTCAGCGTGCGCTGACCGGTCTCACCCTTCCTCGCTGTCGTCCGGCCATACGGCGATGTGGTCCTGCTCCAGTTCCAGGGCCACGCGGTCGCGCATGCCCAGTGCCTCGGTGTACTCGGCGGGGAGCTGAAGACGGCCGGCGCGGTCGAGCATGGCGTACTCGCGGGCGACGACCGTCTCGTGCCCGGTCGTCTCGTCGACCTCGCTGCGGCGCAGGACCTCCGTGGAGGTACGGCCGTCACGGATGGCGACCGTGCGGCGGACCTCGCCGGCGACCGCCTGGTCGTGGGTGACGATCACGATGGTGGTGCCGAGACGCTCGTTGGCGGTGCGGAAGGCGGCGAAGACCTGTTCCGCGGTGTGGGAGTCGAGTTCGCCGGTGGGTTCGTCGGCGAGCAGGACCGCGGGGTCGTTGGCGAGGGCCACGGCGACGGCCACGCGTTGTTGCTGGCCGCCGGACAGCTGGTGCGGGCGGCGGTCCCGGCAGTCGGGGATGTCCAGCAACTCCAGTAGTTCCAGGACGCGTTCGGACTGCGATCGGCGTTTCTGGGCGCCGGCGAGCTGCATCGGGAGCGCGATGTTCTGGGCCGCGGTGAGGTAGGGGAGGAGGTTGCGGGAGGTCTGCTGCCAGACGAAGCCGATGGTGGTGCGGCGGTAGGCGAGGCGGTCCTTCGCGGTCATCGTGAGGAGGTCGTGGCCGGCCACCCGGGCTCTGCCCGCGGTGGGGGTGTCGAGGCCGGCGAGGATGTTCATGAGAGTGGACTTGCCGCTGCCGGACGCGCCCACCAGAGCCATGAGTTCGCCCTCGCGGACGAGGAGGTCGAGGCCTTGGAGGGCTTGGACCTCTATGCCGTCCGTGGTGAAGATGCGGACCAGACGGTCGCAGGTGATGAGGGCGTCGTGGCCGTAGGCGGGGCGGTTGCGGGCCGTTGTCGCGCGGTGGGCGAGGTCGGCGAGGGTGGGGTGGGTCGTGGTCATCGATCGGTCTCCTGACTGTGCCTCGTGTTCATCGCCCGCCCGTTCACCGCACATCCCCCACCCGCAACTCCGCGACCGCCCCCCGCCGCCCCGTCCACCAGGCCTGGACCCCCGCCACCCCCACCGTCACCAGCACGACCGCCGCTGCCGGTATCGCCAGGGACACCGTGTCCGTCCGTAGCACGGCCTCCCCCGTGGCCCCGGACCCCGTCGCCAGCGCGAGTGTCGTCAGGTCGACTCCCGGGGACAGGAGGCGGATCGTCGCCCAGCCCGTCAGGGCGCCGCCGGCCGCGGCCGACGCCGCCTGCGGCAGGGATTCCAGGATCAGCAGGCGGCGGGCCTGGGCTCGGGTCAGGCCCATGGTGCGCAGTCTCGCCAGCAGGGCGGCGCGTTCGGGGGCCGCGCGGAGCAGGGACAGCAGCAGGGCCAGTACGGCGTAGCCCGCACCCGCCGCCACCGCGGCGGTGTAGACGCGTTCGGCGCCGGACTGGAGGGGTGAGTCGACGTAGCGGGCCCGTTCCTCGGAACGCAGTTGCACCGCCGCCGGGTTGCCCGAGGCCAGGCGCAGGGCGGGGCCGTTCAGACGGGATCCGGTGATCAGCAGCGCGTTGGGGGTGGACGCGGAGGCGCTCAGGGCCGCCCGGTCGACGACCAGGAAGTCCTCGCCGGAGACGGCGGGCGTGCGGGAACGGACCACCGTGATGCGGACGGTGACCTTGCTGTCGTCCGACAGACGGATCGGGAAGGGCCGGGTCCCGTATCTCGAGGCGACCGAGGGGGAGGCGAGGGCCGGCAGTGCGCCTTCGGAGCGAGGGGGTGTCAACGCACTCTCCGGGAAGGGTCCCAGCCCCGTCCGGTCGGCCAACTCGGCGTAGCCCCGCGGGCTCACGCCCGCCAGCGTCACCGACTCCCCGGTCTCGTGCGGTTTCGCCCGGTAGTCGAGGCTCACCGCCGTGAGGTCCCGTACGCCCGGCATCCGGCGGATCCGGTCGGGCAGCCACGAAGCCAGTGGTGCCGTCGTCTCGAAGCGGGCGTCGGCGCCCACGGCGACGAGGGCGGCCTGGTCGCGGGCCTCGTGGACGCCGGCCAGGACGGAACCGCCGAAGGCGGCCGTGGTGAGGGCGGTCAGCAGGGCCAGCAGGGGCAGGGCCGCGGAGGCGGAGGTGCGGCCGGCACGGGCGAGGGAGAGGTGGGCCACGGTGCCGCGCAGCCGGGCGGCGGGGCGGGCCAGAGCACGCAGCGGCAGCGGATAGAGGCGGACCAGCAGCAGGGCCGCCGCCACACCCAGCAGTACGGGGGCCAGTGAGGTCAGCTGGTCGCCGGGCGAGCCGGAGGTGCCCCTTCTGCGCAGGGTCTCCACCGCGCCCAGCGTCACGGCGACCAGGGTCAGCTCGGCGACCGTACGGCGCCGGGACGGCCGTACGGCGGCGATGTCCTCCCGGCCGCCGTGGACCCGCACCGTCCGGTGGGCGGCGGACGCCCGCAGCGGCAGGGCCGCGCAGGCGGCCGCGGTGACCGTCCCCGCCGCGGCGACGGCGTAGCCGGTACGGGCGTCGGGGAGGGCGAGCAGGGCGAGAGCCAGGCCCAGGGCTCCCGCGGGGAGTGCGACCACCGCAGTCTCGGCGAGCAGGCGTCCGGCGAGGCCGGGCAGCCAGGCGCCCCGGGCCCGGAGCAGGGCGAGTTCGGCGCGGCGGCGCTCGGTGGCGAGGCCGCCCGCCATCAGCAGGACGACGGCGGCGACCGTGCCGGTGCCGAAGGCGGCGACGGAGACCAGGGGGCGGACGCCGGCGCGCAGGTCGCCGTAGGCCTTGAGCACCTCGTCGAGGTCGGTGCTCACGTCCGTCGTCGGGGCGGTCGCGGCGCGAAGGGTGCGCAGGCCGGGACCGCCCTCCAGGGAGGCCACCGCGGCCTCGACGCGGTCCAGGTCGTAGGCGTGCAGGCTCCCCGCAGCGGGGGCCAACTGCCAGTAGCGCCAGGAGAGTCCGGCCGTGCCCAGCAGTGCGGGGGCCGCCTCGGGGGCGAGCAGCAGGGCGCCCACCCAGTACTTCTCGTTGTCGCTGTTCGGCACCGGGACCAGGCTGGGGGAGCGCAGCAACGGGTGCGTGGACCAGTAGGCGCCGTCCGGCACGCGCGGGGTGACGACGCCGGTGACCCGCACGGCGAGGGGACCACGGCCCGCGCCGGGTACGTGCAGCACCGAACCGACCTTGACGTGTAGGTGCTCGGCCGTCTCGACGGTCACGGCGGCCTCCACCTCGGGCGTGGCGGCGGTCACCTGGTCCCGGGCCCGGGGAAGGCGCCCGGAGCGGACCGTCGCGTGCCCGGCCAGCCCCTCCTGGGCGTCGAGCTCGATCCGCGCCGGCAGTCCGCTCGGCCGGGGCAGCCAGGGATCCGGCACCTTCAGCGGGTCGGTGGTGCGCACGCCGTACGTCGACTGGGCGCGGTCGGCGACCAGCGGGCCCGGGACGGCGGCGCGGACCTGCGCGTACTGGACGCCCAGCACGTCGGGGCGCAGCGCGGCCTCCCGCTTGCGCTGCGGCAGCAACAGGTCGGGCTGCTCGGCGACAACGGCCACGCTGGTGCTGCCGGGCCGGGCCCGCTCCACGGCACCGCGCAGCCCCGCGTCCTCGTACCGGTCGACGGCCCGCGGGAACGCCGCCGCCAGACATGTGGTGAGCACCACGAGCAACGCCAGCGCGCAGGCGGCACCGGGGGCGGTGCGCAGCCGGGTACGCACCCAGGGAGCGAGGACCTGGCTCATGTCACTCACCCCCTTCCCGCAGCGAAACCGCCGGATCGGTCCGGCGCAGGGACAGCCATGCCGTCACCAGCAGCGGCGCGAGGGCCACGACGGTCAGCAGTGCGGCGGCCTCCGACACCGGCAGTTCGACCAGCACCCCCGGTACCGGACGCGTCGCCCGGGAGGTCAGCACGATCAGCGGGATCACCGCCCTCGTCAGCACCACGCCCAGGACCGTGCCCACGAGCAGCGCCAGCACCGCCAGCGCCCCCTGCTCGACGGCGATCATGCGGGCCAGCCGACGGCGTGGCGCGCCCAGGGCACGCAGTACGGCGAGTTCGGCACCCCGCTCCCGCAGGGACGCCGCCGCGCTCACCGCGAAACCGACCGCGGCCAGCGCCGCCGCCACCCCGGCCGCGGCCGCGAACGCCGCCTCCGGGCCCGCGCCGAACGCGTCGTCCCGCAGCCGCGCGGCCGTCTCGTCCCGCACCACCACCTGCGAGGGATCCAGATCGGGCAGCGCCCGCAGGGCGGCGGCGACCCGGGGCGACTCGCCGGGCTCGGTGCGCAGCCACCACTCGTTCGGTGTGACGCTCAGGCCGTACCGCGCCTGAAGGACCCGGTTCACGGACCGCAGGTCCACCAGGAGGGCGCCACCGGTCGCGTCGCCGGTCGTCGGCAGCTCCCGTACCGCATGCGTGATCCGCACCGACACGCTCTGCCCGCCGATCGGCACGTCCACCCGCTGCCCGGTGCGCGCGCCCGTCGCCGCGAGGAACCGGTCGGTCGCGACGGCCGTGATCCCGGGCGGAGCCTGCTGCGCCACCCGTATCCGCACCGTCAGCGTCGAGATGGTCCACATCTCCTCGGTGGGCACGTACCCCGTGTCGTACCGGACCGTCAGCGGCGGGCCGACGACCGGCTCGGTGGGGTGGGCCCGGTCGTCCGGCGCGGACACCTGCCCGTCGAGCTGCGAGTCCGCAGTCCAACGGGTGGGCAGGGAAAGCCGCTTCACGGTCCCGTCGGCGGCGACCGCCGCCAACTCGGCCACGGCGAACCGGTGTTGTTCGCCCCGCCCGACGGGCTGGGACATGGCCAGCTGCACGGCCGTGAGCGTCAGCGGGTCGGGGGACACGGGCATGGTCAGTACGTGCGAACGGCCGTCGGCGGGCAGCTCCCCCGCCCGTACCTCGTACGGCGTCCCGTACCGGTCCTCCAGCGTCACCGTCACATCGGCCGTCGTGTCCGACCCCGGCGAGCTGTGCAGGGTCGCCGTCAGCCGCAGCCGGGCTGTGTGCGCGGGCACCCTCGCCCCGGCCGTCGGTGTCCTCGGGCCGAGAGAGCCGAGCAGCGGGCGTACCGGCTCGGACGCCAGGTCCCGGCGCATCAGCATCGTGTCCGCCGCGTGCCCGGTGTCGAGGGCCAGCAGGGCCGCCGTACGGTCGCCGGAGAGCGGCAGCTCGGTGCGGACGGCGGGGGCGGCCTCCTGTACGTGGGGGACGGCCGCGTAGGCCTCGGTGCGGCCGAGGCCGCCTTCACCGGCGCCGAGCACGCGCACCGGGGCGCCCGCGGCGAAGTCGGCCTGGTCGTTCTGCGAGCGGTTCCAGGAGGCACCCTGGCCGATGGCCAGCATGCCGAGCGCGACCGCCAGCACCAGCAGCAGCACCGGGCCCGCCCCACGCATCGGACGCCGGCTGAGCTGCCAGCCCGCCAGCGCCGCCGTGAGCCCGCGCCCGCCGGCCGCCCGGCGCTCGGCCAGCCGCGCCACCAGGGGGAGCAGCCGCAGGGTCAGCACCGTGCCGGCCAGCAGGGCCAGCGCGGGCGCCGCGACCAGCAGCGGGTCGATGCCGAGCGCGCCCGACCGGTCCCCGCTCACCGCACCGGACGTCTGCCGCTCCAGCTGCCAGTACGCCACCCCCGCGACCGCCAACAGCCCCAGATCCGCCCCCGCCCGCACCGAACCGGGCAGCGCTCTGACCCGCCCCGGCCGGAATCCCCCGACCGCCCCGAGCCGCCCCGGGCCGGGCCGCGCTCCGGTCCGACCGTGCCCGCCCCGGCCCGCCCCCGCCCCCGCCGAACCGGGCGGTGCTGGGGCCTGATCCGGCCGGAAGGTCTCGTCCGTTCCGGGTTGCTCCGGGTCGGGCGGTGCTGGGGCGCGATCCGGCCGGTATGTCTCGTCCGCCCCCGCCCCCGCCCCCGCCCCCGCCCGCGCCGAACCGGGCGGTGCTGGGGCCTGATCCGGTCGGAAGGTCTCGTCCGTTCCGGGTTGCTCCGGGTCGGGCGGTGCTGGGGCGCGATCTGGCCGGAAGGTCTCGTCCGTTCCGGGTTGCTCCGGGTCGGGCGGTGCTGGGGCCCGATCCGGCCGGAAGGTCTCGTCCGCCCCCGCCCGCACCGGGCCGGGCAGCGCTACGGCCCGGCCTGGCCGGAGGCTCTCGTTCGTCCCGGGCCGCTCCGCATCGGGAGACTGCCGGGTGCGACCCCGCCGGAGGCTCCCGAGCACCGTCGCCCCTGCTGGGCCTCGCCGGGACCCTTCCTTCGCCCGTGCCTGACCCGGTCGGAGCCCCGCGCCCGACCCGGCCCTCCCACGCCCCCGCCGGAACCCCTCCGCCGTCAGTGCCGGCAGCGTCACCGCCAGCGCACACCCCAGCGCCACGCCCGCCGCCACCAGCCACACCCCGAGCCGTCCGGCGGCCGGCACCTCCAGGTGCAGCCCGATCCGGGCCAGCGCCCCCTGTCCGGCCAGCAGCCGGGTCAGCGGCCCCGACAGCAGCGGGGCGCACAGCACCGCGGGGAGGGCCAGGAACAGCGCCTCCAGGGCCGCCAGCGCCGCGATCCGGGCACGGGAGGCGCCCCGGGCCCGCAGCACCCGTGTCTCGCCCTCGCGCTCGGTGCTCAGCAGCCGGGCCACCAGCAGCAGCGCACAGCCCGCGAGCAGACCGAGCTGCAGCGCGACGATCAGCAGGGTGGAACGGGAGACGAGGAGGGAGCGTTCGATGCCGTCCAGGACGTCGGGCAGGTCGGTGCCGGCGGCCGTACTGCCGCTGAGCACGGGCTGTTCGCGCAGGGCCGCGCCGCCCGCGCGGGCCGCGGCGCGCAGCTCGCCGATCCGGTCCGTCGTCAGCGTCGAGAAGTCCGCCGACGCCAGCCAGCCCGACCGCCCGGCGCTCACTCTGCCGCCGGTCAGGACGCCGGGGGAGGCCAGCAGGGGGCCGTACGTCGTGAAGTCGACCGTCTTGACGCCCCTGCCGCCGAGGTCGTCCAGCTGCCAGTAGGGTGCGTCGGCCGCCGTCGGGCGGTAGACGCCGGTCAGCGTGACCCGCACCTTCGGGCCGCCGAGCCGATCGGCGAGGGTGAGGCGGTCGCCGGGTCTGAGGCCGAGGAGACGGGCGGCGGTCTGCGGGAGGGCCGCCTCGACGCCGGTACCCTCGCGGGGCATCCGGCCCTCGACGATCCGCACCTGCGTCGGATCCAGCGCCGCCACATACGTCAGGTCCGGGTCCCCGGAGCGTTTCGCCGGCGGCTGCAGGGAGCGCGGCAGGGCGTACGGACCCGACCGCACCAGCGTCCGCACGGTCACCGGCAGCCCGTCGAACGTGCGCCGCGCTCCCTGTCGTACGACGCTGTCGGCGGCCGTGCGCGCAGCCGCGGGGACGTCCGCCTTGACGATCAGGGCGCTGTCGGCGGCGTTCTGCGGGTCCTTCAGGGAGTGGCGCAGGGCCGCGTCGCCGATCGCGGCCGAGTAGGCGGTGAGCGTGGCCAGGACCGCCGTCGTCAGCAGGACGGTCAGCAGGGCGGCGGCGAGCAGCAGACGGTGCGCGCGGGCGCGCAGCAGGACGAACCTCGCGACCGCGCCGAACCCCGTCACCCCGACCCCCCGTGGCCGTCCGGAAGTTGTCCAGACCTCCCGGCGATGCTGTCAGAGGGGAGCGGTCAGGTGTAAGCGCTTGTGAATCGAGCTTGACCGGATTGTGACGAGCCTTGCCCGGCAAGCGAGTTGATCGCCGGCGGCGCTCAGTCCGGGGTGTTGATCATCGAGGCCGCCGCGTACGTCAGATAGCGCCACAGCTCCGCCTCGTGCTCCTCGGACAGACCGAGCTCGTCGACGGCGACGCGCATGTGCTTCAGCCAGGCGTCATGCGCCTCGCGGTTCACGGTGAAGGGGACGTGGCGCATGCGCAGGCGCGGGTGGCCGCGGTTGTCGCTGTACGTCGTCGGGCCGCCCCAGTACTGGATGAGGAAGAGCGTGAGGCGCTCCTCGGCCGGCCCGAGGTCCTCCTCGGGATACATGGGCCGCAGGACGGGGTCGTCCGCCACACCCTCGTAGAAACGGTGCACGAGGCGGCGGAAGGTCTCCTCCCCGCCGACCTGCTCGTAGAAGGTCTGCGTCTGAAGCGTGCCGCGCCGGATCTCGGTCACTGTGAGCTGCCTCGCATGGGTTGTGCCGGTCCGCCCGAGTCTTTCCGCCGGGGGTCCGGGGGTTGTCCCCCGGAAGATGCAGTACGTGCTCCATGGTCTCAGACGCGGGGAACGAGGACTTGAGGCTTAGGACCTACTGTGGACGGTATGGGCGCGCATGCTCTCGACAAGGAGTTGGACGACCTCGCCGTCTCGGCGCGGGCGGCGCTGGTGCGGGAGATCGACGCGAGCGGGGCCTGGGAGACGGACCCGGTGTGGCGCGAGGCGTTCGAGGCGGTGCCGCGGCATCTGTTCGTGCCGTACTACTACGTCGGCGTCAAGGGGGGGTACGAGCGGCGGTGGGGCGAGAGTCCCGATCCGCGGACCCGCGAGCAGTGGCTGCGCGGCGCGTACACCGACGTCCCGCTGGCCACCCGGCTGCGCGACGGCGACCTGGTCTCCTCCAGCAGCCAGCCCTCGCTGATGGCGAAGATGCTGGCCGAACTGCGGGTGCGGGACGGCGACCGGGTCCTGGAGGTCGGCACCGGCACCGGCTACAACGCGGCCCTGCTGGCCCACCGGCTCGGCGACGACGACCTGGTCACGACGATCGACCTCTATCCGGAGATCACCGAGGCGGCCGGCCGGCACCTGGCCGCGGCCGGCTACGGCCCGACCGTCGTCACGGGTGACGGCGCCCGCGGAGTCCCCGAGCGCGCCCCGTACGACCGGATCATCGCGACCTGCACCCTCACCTCGGTCCCGCACGCCTGGCTCACCCAGTCCGCCCCGGCCGCCCGCATCCTGACCCCACTCGCCACCGGCCTGCTCGCCCTGACCGTCCGGGACACGGGATACGCCGAGGGCCGCTTCCTGCACACACCGGCGTACTTCGTGCCGCTACGGGGGGACAGCCGCCCCGAGCCGGAACCGGCCCACCTGGGCGGGATTCCACGGCACGCCAGGGACCACGAACTGTTCCGCTTCCTGCTCGCGCTGACTCGCGGCGTCCTGGATCCCCAGGAGGCCTACGCCCTGTGGGAACGCGAACGGCAGCCACAACGCGAGCGCTACGGCATCACGGTCGGCGGCGGGCACGAGTGGGCGTGGCTGGACGATCCGGAGGGGCCGTATGTGTGGCCCCTCCAGATCTAGCCGTTCTGCTCGGTTCTCAGCCCCGGTGGATCGTGATCGTCGTCCAGGCACCGACATGCACTCGATCCCCGTCCTGCAACGGCACGGGCACGAACGGCTGAATCGGCTCCTCGGACCCGTTCACCGTCGTCCCGTTCGTCGAGTTCTGGTCGACGACCGCCCAGGTACCGTCGGGCTGCTGCACCAGCACCGCGTGCTGATGCGAGACGCCCGGGTCCTCCGGCGGCACCGAGAGGTCGATGTCCGGGGTGTCACCGGTGGAGTGGCGGCGACGGCCGATGGTGATCTGGTTGCCGGAGAGCGTGCGCTGCTGCTCGGGCGAGTAGGCCGGCAGGTTCAGACCCGCGGCCTCGGGCCCCGAGCGCTGCATCATCGCCATGAAGTACTCGCGGTCCGGGCCGATGGTCGCCGTCCAGGTCGCCGGACCGGCGGGCGGGGGGCGGAAGCCCTGGCCGGGCGGCGGGGGCGGGGCCTGGGTGGAGCCGGGCTGCGGGTAGCCGTAGCCGCCGGGGGCTCCGGGGCCACCGGGCGCGCCGGGACCGGACGACGGCGGGGAGATCACCCAGTCGTCGTCACCGCCGCCGAAGGACGGGCCGCCCTGCGGGGGACGCTGGGTCTCCTGCGGGAAGGCGGGCGGGGCGGGCGGCCCGGACGGGCCGGGCTGCTGGAAGGCCTGCGGGATACCGGGACCGCCGGGGCCACCCGGGCCTCCGGGTCCGCCGGTGGTGGGCGTCGGGCCGGGCGGGGGCGGGACCGGGCGGGACGGGTCCGCGCCGAAGCCGGGCGGGCCGCCGGGGCGCTGGTCGTTGCCGTAGCCGCCGGGGCGGGGGTCGTTCCCGAAGGCGGGGGGACCGCCCGCACGCTGGTCGTTGCCGAAGTTGGGCGGACCACCGGGGCGGGACTCGTTGCCGAAGTTGGGCGGACCGCCGGCACGGGAGTCGTTGCCGAACTCGGGCGGACCGCCGGCACGCTGGTCGTTGCCGTATCCGGGCGGGCCCCCGGCGCGGGAGTCGTTGCCGAAGTTGGGCGGGCCGCCCGCGCGCTGGTCGTTGCCGTAGCCGCCGGGGCGCGGGTCGTTGCCGAACGGAGTGGGGCCCGAGGGCTCGCTGCCGAAGGGCGGGATCGGCTCGGCGGGGCGGTTCACCTGGGACGGGCGGGAGCCCTGGTACTCGTACGAGTCACCGCCGCCGTACGACGGGCCGGGCGGCTGCTGCTGGTAGCGCACGTTCGGGCCGGGGGCCGGCTGGCGCGGGGCGGCCGGGGTGTACGAGGTCGCCGTGTTGGTGAGGAAGTTCCACCGGCACTCCTCGCAGAACGGCGCGCCGCCCTCGCGGGGCGTGCGGCACTGCGGGCAGAGCTCCGGCTCGTGGTCCGGCACCGCGGACAGGTGCGGCGGACGACCGCCGGGCTGGGTGCCCTGCGGGGGCGGGAAGCCGTAGCCACCACCCGGCGGGGGCGGCGGGGGCGGAGGCACGGCACCGGCCATGCGGTGACCGCAGACCTCGCACCAGTCGTCGGAACCCGACTGGTGTCCGTTCGGGCAGGTCGGCATGTCGGCGCTTCCCCCTCTCCTTCAGGGTCCTACGTGGTCGTAGGTGGTCGTACACGGTCGCTTTGAGCGGCTACTACGTCACTTCTTTACACGAACAGTCTTTGTCGACCGTGTCTCGAGAGTCATCTCGTCGGCCTCCGCGACCTTCGCCTTCAGTCGCACAGTACCTGTCGCGGCGTCGACCACGTCCACCACCTTCGCAAGCAGTTTCGCAGTATCCGCGTTTCCGGAGGCGCTGGCGAGCTGAACGGCCCGGCCCAGTTTGGCGGTTGCCCCGTCCATATCGCCCGCTTTACGAAGATCGAGCCCTTGTTGGATTGCTTGTGCCAGTTCGGCCTGCCCGGTGTAGTGGGCGACCTGGGGGTTGATGGACGTCGAGGCGACCATGTCGTCGGTCCACACGGCCTTCACCAGGCCCTGGGCGCCGAGGTTCTCGGCCGTGCCGTCCGGCCGGGGGACCACCAGGGAGACCCGGGCCGCGAGCATCTCCTGGCCGATTCCGGCGATCGGGACCTCGACGCACACGTGGTAGTCACGGGACTCGTCTCCCCAGGAGCCGGTGGGGTAGTCCCCGGCGCGGGGTCCCGCCTCGGTGCGGCGGTCGGTCAACTCCTCGACGGTGGGCGCGACTTGCTTGACGAACTTGATGGTCGTGCCCACCGGGGTCCACACCCGCAGGGCCACGTCGGCGACCTCCTTGCCCATCGCCGTCTCCATCATCCGCGTGAAGTCGGCGGCGAGGCCGGCCGGGTCGGCGACGATGTCGGCGGTGCCGAGCAGGGCGGAGGCGATCCCTGTGACTTCTTTCACTTCCCAGTCGGTGCCCACGCCCCGTGCGTCACAGGTGAAACGTCCGGCGCAGGAGTCCAGGGCCGCCCTGAGGTCCTCGGGCGACTCGTGCTCGTTGCGGCCGTCGGTGAGCAGGATGCCGTGGCGGATGGCGACGTCCTCGGAGGAGAGCAGCCGGTCGGCCAGGCGCAGCCAGGTGCCGATGGCCGTACCGCCGCCCGCGCTCAGCTTGCGCAGGGCCTGCTTGGCCTGGTCGCGGGTGGTGGCGTCGGCGACCGCGAGACGCCCGCCCCCGGGGTAGACCTCCTTGGCCACGTGCGTGCCGCCGATCACCGCGAAGTGCACCCCGTCGCGCAGGGTGTCGATCGCGGCGGCCGTGGCGTCGCGGGCGTTGCGCATCTTGGTCGGCGGGTAGTCCATCGAGCCGGAACAGTCGACCATGACCGCCACCGCCGCGGACGGGCCCTGCCCCCGGGAGTAGAGGTTGGGTGCCGTGACGGCGCTGCCGATGGTGCCGCCGCCGGTGGCCGTCACCGTGACGATCGCGTTGACCTCACGGCCGCCCTCCGGGAGGTACTCGTTCTGGTACACGTCCATCGAGAACTGCGGCACGTTGGACTTCGAGAAATTGGCCATGCCTGATCGAATCCCCCTCGCGGACCCCACACCCGTGGGGTGATGACTGAAGTGGACCGGTCCCCTCCGGTCCTTCGAGGCCTCCCCGTTGTGCGGCCTCAGGCCGATCCTGCCCCCTGAGCGACGGCCGGGAACGGCACGACGGCCACTGTTACGTTGTCGTGGCCCCCGCCGTCCAGGGCGTGACCGACCAGTACCTGGGCGCTGTGCAGCGGTCGTACGGCGGCGTCCGCGGGGACGATCTCGGCCATGTCTTCGGCCGCCTCCGCGTAGTTCCACAGCCCGTCCGTGCACACCACCACTACACCTGGCCGGTCCGGCTTGAAGGAAGCGGTGTGCGGCTCCAGTTCGTAGGCGTCAGCGCCGAGCCAGCCGGTGATCGCGTGGGCGCGCTCGTCGGCGTAGGCCTCGGCCTCGTTCATCAGGCCCGCGGCGACCATCTGCGCGGCCCAGGAGTCGTCCTCGGTGAGCCGGGCCGGGGGTGAGGTGCGGTCCACCGGGACCCAGTAGGCGCGGCTGTCGCCGACCCAGCCGATGACCAGCAGTCCCGGGGTGACGACCGCGCCGACGATCGTGCAGGCGGGCGCGTTCTGGTGCGGGGAGTGCTCGCGGGCCGTGGCGGGCTCGGCGGCAAGGGAGTTGACGGCGTGCGAGGCGGCGACGATCGCGTCGTGCATCGCCTGCTGCGGGTGGGTGCCGCGCGGCAGGGCGGCCAGCAGTGACTCGTTGGCGGCGCGGGCGGCGGCCAGCGAGGCGTCGTCGGGGCGGGTCGCCGAGGAGACGCCGTCGCAGACGACCGCCACCGAGACGGGGGAGCCGTCGGGCAGCGTGGCGGTGCCGATACCGAAGGCGTCCTCGTTGCGGTGGTGCCGCAGGCCGCGGTCGCTGACCGCGGCGAGCGGGCCGCACTCCTGCTCCATGTGGTCGCGCTCCCTGGGCTGGGCGTGCCCGCAGTTCTCGCAGTAGCCGTCGTTGTCCACCCGGCCCGAGCGGCAGGCCACGCACAGCTTGGCCTCCTCGGCGGGGGCCGCGAGGTCGGCGACACGGGGGTCGGGGGCCTGCAGTGGGTATTCGTCGGGCTCCGGCGGCCGGTCGAAGCGCACGCCGGAGGCCGGGGAGACCGGCGATCCGGTGGGCGGCTGCTCCGGGGGCAGTGGGATGCCGCCCGCGTCCGTGCCGCGCAGATCGGTGGGCAGATGGGGGGCGGGCGGGGCGCCGGGCACGGCCGCGACGGGCCAGCCCGCGCCGCCGTCGGCCGCCGAGCCGTTCAGCTCGACGGTCGGATGGTCGTCCGGCCGTGGCGGCACCGCGGACAGGTCGTATCCGCACGCACCGCAGAAACGGTCACCCGACTCGAGCGGCCATTCGCAGCTCGGGCAGGCGGACAACTGGGGCATCTGCGACATCAACTACACCCACGTCCGGGGGCGGTAACGATTGGCACGTTCCACCAGGTCGATCCTCTCCTCGCCGCCGCGCGCCAGCCGGGCCAGCGTGCGGTACGAACGCTCCAGGCCGAAGCGGAGTCCCCGCTCGTCCAGGTCGCTGCCGAGCAGCGTCCGCCGGCCCGTGGGCGCGGCACCCTGGCCCCCGGAGAGTATCCAGTCCAGGGCGCGGCCGAGGACCTCGGCCGACAACTGCTCCCTGCGCGCAGGATCCAGACCGTAGGCGTCGAGCGCCTCGACCTGCCCGGCGGCGGCGGTCAGGTCGTCCAGGAACGGCGCGTCCGAGGCGGCGGCCGTCCGCTCACGCAGTCGCGCCCGTACGGCGGCCACACGGGCCGCCGTGTAGTGGATCGACGACTCCGGCACGGACTCCAGCGTGTCCACGGCGCTACGGCGGTCCCCGGCCGCGAGCTGGACGCGGGCGAGCCCGAAGGCGGCGCTCACATAGCTCGGGTCGGTCGACCAGACCAGGCGGTAGTACTCGGCGGCGTTGTCCAGCTGGCCCAGCACCTCCGCGCACAGGCCGAGGGCCAGCTTGGGTGCGGGCTCGCCGGGGAAGGCGTCGTAGATCGCGTCGAAGGCGAGCGCCGCGCCCTCGTGGTCGCCGGTGACGAGGGCGGCCACGCCCCGGTACCAGACGACCCGCCAGTCGTCGGGCCGCACCTGTACATCGGGGAGCCTCTGGGGCGCCTCGGCCTCCGGCTCTTGCTCAAGGTTGAGCAGGGCCTCCAGCGCCGTGTACGAGTCGCCGTTCTCCAGCCAGGCCCGGATCTGCCTGAGCCGTGTCTCGGTCGACGTCGAGGGCGCCGCCGCGAGCGCCCCGAGCACCTCGGCCGGAGCGGTGGTCATCAGACCCGCGAGGAAGCCGGCGTTCGGGTCCGAGGGGTCGACGAGGGGGACGGGAAGGGCCAGGGCGGCGGCGGGGGAGGTGATGGGCTTGACGATGGTGGCGGTCCCGTTGGCGGAAGCCGCCGGCTGGGGCTGCTGTGCCTTCGGTGGTACCGACCTCGCTCCCAGCAACGACACGTCCCCTTGCAGCTTCGGGAACAACTCCGTGTCCGTGACCTTCAGTTCGGGGCCGAACAGGGTCGACAGAGCGGGACGGGCGCGGCCCGACTGGAGGGAGACGACCTCGCGCAGGACGCCGGTGAGCTGCTCGCCCATCTCCTGGGCGGAGGCGAAGCGGCGGGCCGGGTCGGGGTCGGTGGCGCGGACCAGGAGCCGGTAGAAGGACTCGTACTGGCGGAAGACCTCGATGTTGTCGGGGTCCGGCAGGGAGTCCACGAAGACGTTCGTGTAGCCCTGGAAGTCGAAGGACAGGACGGCGAGCGTGCGGGCGACCGTGTAGAGGTCCGAGGCGATGGACGGGCCGACCTCCGCGACCTCAGGCGCCTGGTAGCCGACCGTGCCGTAGATGGCCGACTCCTCGTCGTCCATCCTGCGCACCGCGCCCATGTCGATGAGCTTGAGCTGGTCCTCGGTCTGGATGGCGTTGTCGACCTTGAAGTCGCAGTACAGCAGGTTGCGGCTGTGCAGATGGCCGAGCGCCTCCAGCGCCTCGATGCCGTACGCGCACGCCTGCTCCACCGGCAGCGGGTCCCGCTTGCCGTCGGGCGTGCGGCGGCCGTTGGCGATCTCCTTCAGCGACTTGCCGCCGACGTACTCCATGACGATGTAGCCGTCGAGCGAGCCGGTGCGCTGGTCGAGGTGCTCCACGAAGTTGTAGATCCGCACGATGTTGGAGTGCTCGATCTCCGCGAGGAAGCGCCGCTCGGAGATCGCCGCGGCCATCGCGTCCTGATCGCCGGTGTCGAGGAGGCCCTTGAGGACCACCCACCGGTCGGAGACCGCCTTGTCCACCGCGAGGTAGACCCAGCCCAGCCCGCCGTGCGCCAGACAGCCCGCGACCTCGTACTGGCCGTGCACCACGTCCCCGGCCTTCAGCTTGGGCACGAAGGAGTACGGGTGCCCGCACTTGGTGCAGAAGCCCTCCGTGCGGCCCGTCCGCTCACCGCGTGAACGCCCCACCGGCGCCCCGCAGTCGGAGCGCGAGCAGAACCGCTTGCGCTCGGGCACCTCCGGGTTCTCCAGCACCATCGCGCGCGGGTCTGGCCTCGGCACGTCCGGCACCTGCACCAGACCCACCCCGAGCCGGCCGCGGCTACTGGTGCCGCTGCTGGAGCCGGAGCTGCGCACCGACACCGAGCGTCCCGTGGACTTGCCCGACAGCGAGCGCGAGAGCCGTCCCGACACCGAGCGCCGGGACTTCGACGAGTGCGAGGTCGTACGAGAGCTGCCACGGCTGCCGGGCGAACTGCCGCTGCCCGCCGAGCCCTTGCCGCCCGCGCTGATCCCGGTCGGCGAGGAGCCGACCGACCCTGTTGCCGAGACGACCGGCGCGAGACCGCAGGTGTCGCAGTACAGTTCGCCGCCACCGACGTCCTCGTAGGTCCCCTCGCAGTCCGGCCGCTGGCAGGGCTGCTGTGCCTGGCTCATGACTCCCCCCTACGGTCTTGCGGCCCGCCCTGTCCCGGCACGCGCGGGGTGCCGAGCACCTCGGCGGCCGCGTGCTGGTAGCGCAGCACGGCCTGTTCGGCGACGCGCAGATCGCAGGGCGCGCTCCACAGCATGCGGCGCGCCGCGTCGTAGCGTTCGATCAGGAACGGGTCCTCGGCGTATCCGAGCCGGGCGACCTTCGCCCGGTACGCGTCCAGGCGGCCGCGCAGCTCCGCGCGGACCGCCAGCGGCGCGGTGACCGCGGTCAACGACTCGCGGGCGCGCAGCAGTTCGTCCTCCGCCTTCTGCTCCAGGGACTCCAGGAGCGGGGACAGGCGGTGCCACTGGGCGTGTCTGCGGTACTCGGCGGCCGTCGCCAGCTGCTCCTGCAGCGCGGTCGGCGGGCCGCTGACGACGGGCACCTCCGTAGCGGCGATCTTCGCGAGGACCTCGCCGCGCGCGGTGCGTGCCTCGGCGAGTGTGCGGTCGGCGCGGCTGAGTACGTCCCGCAGCCGGACGAGCCGCTGCTCGGCGTCCTGCCGGACGGTGAGCACGGCGTCGATCTCCCGGCGCACGTCCTCCAGTGCGCGTGCCTCCCGGTCGTACACCGTGAGGTCCGGACGGCCGCCGCCCGGCGCCGAACTCCCCTGCGTGGGAACCCAGTGGGCGAGCGGATCGGACACCACCTGCTCGCGCAGCGAGGTGAGCGTGTGCGTGATGCGTTCCAGGTCGTCCCCGGCCGGGTGCTCGCCGGGGCGTACGCCGACCGAGTGGGCGAGCTTGCGGGTGCGCTGGAGCTCCGCGGCCAGTAAATCGATCCGGGCGGGCAGCGCCGACCAGACGGCGTCGGCGGCGACGACCATGTCGAGTGACGTGGCGTACAGGTCGTTCATCCGGTCCACCAGCGCGGCGAGCGAGAACTGCTCGCTGAGCTTGCCGGAACTGCCGTGCAGCGTCGGCATGTTGGCCGTGGCGGTGGTCGAGCCGGCGACCGTGACGGAGGCGCCGCGCAGCAGTTCCGTCAGCTCCACCAGGTCCTCGCGGCTGGACCAGCGGCGGCGGGAGCGGATGTCCCGGGCGGTGCGCAACGCGTCCGTGTACGCGTCGAAGTACGCCCACAGCAGCGTGATCGACGCCTCCGCGGACGCCCAGCGCTCCTTGGTGACACCGGTCAGCTCGGCACCCTCGAGGAGTCTGCGGCCCGCGTGGTCCTGCAGGGCGAGGAGCGAGGTCTCGATCGCCTCGTGCTCCGCGCCGAGCCGCGCCAGCGCACGGTCCACCTCGTCCCGGTCCATCACCGGCCCGGCGGGGTCCGTGACGCCCATCGATCACCTCTCGCTGCTGTCGTAGTCCGTCAGTTGTCCGTGTCCGTCGGTTGTCCGTCGGTTGTCCGTCAGACGTCCGTGAGTCGATGGTCGGTCACTGGTAGTGCGCTTCGGGAGGGGTCGCCGACGTCGACTTCTTGCCGTCCAGGTCCATGGTGGGGTGCAGCCATGTCCGGTACGAGTCGGCCCAGCCGCCGTCCTTGATGTAGTTCTCCAGGGTCCGGTTGACCTGGCGTACCAGATCCTGGGAGGTCTTCTTCATCGCCACGCCGTAGTACTCGTCCGTGAACAGGCCCCCCTTGAGCTCCACCGTCGGGTCCTGCGCGGCCTGGCTCGCGGCGAGCGCGCCGTCCGTCACGATCGCGTCGACCTCGCCGAGCTGCAACTTCACCAGACAGTCGAGCTGGTTGGGGACGACGGTGCCGATGTCGGTGGAGGCGGGGATCTTGTGACCCCTGTCGGCCTTCAGGTTGTCGAGGGCCGTGGAGGTCAGCGCCGAGCAGACCCGCTTTCCGGCAAGGGTGCTGTTGTAGCCGGTGATCGTCGAGTTCTTGGGGGCGAGGACCTGCTGGCCGGTCTTGAAGTAGGGCGCGGAGAACGCGACGTCGTCGAGGCGCTGGCAGGTGATGGTCATGGTGCGGACCACCATGTCGACCTCGCCGTCCTTGATGGCGTCGATACGCCGGCTGGTGGGGATGGCCTTGAACGTGACCTTGCCGGGGTCGCCGAGGAGGTCGCCGGCGATCCGGTGGGCGAGGTCGATGTCAAAGCCCTCCAGCTCACCCTTGGCGTTGTTGGGGTTGAGGTAGCCCCAGCGGTAGCTGTTGGTGTCCACGCCGACGACCAGTCGCCCCCGGGTCTTGATGGCGTCGACGTTCGTCGTGCTTCCGTCGCCGCCCGACGGCGACAGGCTCTGGTCCTGCGGGTACTTGCCGTTCGTGCACTTCTTCTCCACGGCGGCCTGGAGGCCGTGGGCGAGCCGTCCGCCGCTGTCCGCGGCGCCCCCCGCACCGCTCGCCCCGGCCCGGGGCAGCAGCAGGACGAAGGCCAGCGCGAGGGCGCAGACGACCGCCATCGCGCCCACGCCGCCCCAGCCCCGCAGGCCGGCCCGCAGACGCTGTGTCAGACGCTGTGCATTCATCGTCACGCCCCCTCTCACCGGTACTCCGACAGCCTGCGCCCGATGCCCAGCACCGCGCCCGCCGCGGCCAGCACCGCCAGCACCGCGGCCCCGTACGGCAGTCCGGTCAGCGCGTCCCGGCCGCCGCTCGCGGCCTGCTGGAACTCGTCCTGCTCATGGACCAGCGCCTTCCTGAGCGCGCTGTCGACGTTGTCGAAGCACACGCTCGTCGGCTCCGGGCCGGCGCCGATGACCTTGTCACGGGCCTTCCGGTAGTCGCCCTTGTCGTTCCAGTTCTGGGCGACGCCGTGCCGGTCCTTCCACGCCTGCATGAAGCCGTTCGCGTCCTTCACCGGCTTCTTGCCCGCGGTGTCGTCGGCGAGGGAGCCGGCCCTGGTGAGTTTCGCGGCCAGCTTCGCGATCTGGGTCTCGTAGCCGACGGCGTACGCGTCCGTGGGGTTCTTGCCGACCAGCACGGTGTCGGCGCCGCGGCGGATCAGGCTGAGGTTCTCGTCGCTGCGGGCGGTCAGGGACGCGATACGGGCGTCGTGCAGGACGTTCAGCGAGCGGACGCCGTGGTCGTAGGAGTCGTTCAGGCCGGCGCGGGCGACGGTGTGGCCGACGACCAGCCAGAGCAGGACCACCACCGAGGCGGCCGAGGCGGTGACCAGGCCGTGGTTCAACACCCGGTTGGTGCGCAGGAAGTTGCGCCGCTGGGCCCAGGCCAGCGCCGCCAGGGCGGCGACGCCGAGACCGACCGCCGCCCACGGGAACGCCTTGGCGTCCGCGTAGTCCGCGTCCAGCCGCTGGTTCTCGCGTTGGTACAGGGCCTCGGCCTTCGGCAGCATCTGCTGCTGCATCGTCTCGTTGGCCGCCCGCAGATAGGCGCCGCCCACCGGGAAGCCCTGCCGGTTGTTGGCGCGGGCCGTCTCGACCAGGCCCTTGTACGTCGGCAGCAGCTTGTTGAGCTCGGCGATGGTCTTCGCGGATTCCGAGCCCGCCTTGGAGTTGGCGGCGGCCGTGACCAGCTTGGTCGCGGCGGTGTTTATGTCGTCCTGGTACCGCTTGCGCATCGCGGGCTTCTCCTGCGGGCCCGCGAGATAGCCGCTGGCGGCGGCCGTGTTGGCGTCGGCGAGGGAGGCGTAGATGTCGGCCGCGTCGGAGCTGAGCGGCTGGCTGCTGGTGAGGACGTCGTCGGCGGCCGACGCCCGGTCGGTCATCTGCCAGGCGGCGACCGCGCCGAAGCCGACGACGAGCAGGGCGAGCAGCGCGCCGATGATGCGCAGCCGCCCCGGCTCGGTGGTGGCGGCCGCGCGCAGCCGGTCGACGCCCTCGGCGAAGGCGGTACGGCGTGGGGGAACGGCCTCGGGAACGGCGTCGGGGCCCGCGGGCGTGGGGGGCGCGGGCTTTCCCGGCTGTGGCGGCACGGCCGGGATCGTGGGCACGCCGGAATCCGGTGGTGCCGTGCTGCTCTTCGGCGGTGTTGTCACTGTTGACCTCCCCCATGGTCATCCCGTCGCCGCCAGTATTGCGGCCGCGACTGACATCCGCACCGGCCTTCACTGGATCTTGATCGGATCGCAGTGGAGTTGCGCGGGGGCCCGGGGGTCGCCCCCCGGAATAACGCAGCACCGGCGCGCGACGCAGGGTCCCGCACCACCCCCTGCCCATGAATACGCCCCCGGAATCAGTTCGGTTCCCAAAGGTCAGCCCTCGAAGTACGCCCGTGCCCGCTCGTGCACCTCCGGCTCCGCTCCCATCCGGTCCAGCCCCAGCAGCGCCGCCCCGAGCACCGGACTCGCCGTCACCACCCGTGCCACCGCTTTCGGCGCGCGCACGGCAAGCAAGTCCCTGATTCCATCGCTGAGTTGAGGGTGCTGGGCGGCAAGCACCCCGCCGCCCAGCAGCACCGGCGTCTCCTCCGCCAGCAGGTCGAGGCGGGTCAGCGCGACCGTGGCCATGGTGACCACCTCGTCCGCCAGCCGGTCCACGACCGCGCGGGCGACCGGGTCGCCGTCCGCCGCCGTGGCGAAGAGCACCGGCGTCAGCTCGTGGCGGCGCAGATGCTCCACCTTCTCCAGGTGCAGCGCCTCGATCAGCTCGAGCATGGTGGCGTAGCCGAAGTGGGCCGGGAGCGTGCGCGCCAGAGCCGTGGGCTCGCCCCGCCCGTCCTCCGCCCGTGCCGCGTGCCACAGCGCCTCTTCCGCCAGCCCCCAACCGCCGCCCCAGTCACCGGAGATACGGCCAAGGGCGGGGAAGCGGGCGGTACGGCCGTCGGGGCGCATGCCGACACAGTTGATGCCGGCGCCGCAGACGACGGCGACCCCGCGCGGCTCGGTCACACCGGCCCGCAGAATCGCGAAGGTGTCGTTGCGGACCTCCGTCGACGCGCCCCACGCGCGCGCCTGCAGCGCGGCCGCCAACTGCTCCTCCTCGACGGGGAAGTCGGCGTTGGCGAGACAGGCGGAGACATGGTCGACCGAGGCCACCCCGGCGGCGGCGAAGGCCTCGCCCACCGCCTCGGCGACGACGTCCACCGCCGTCTCCACGCCCACCACGGGCGGCCGGAAGCCTCCCCCGCGGGCGGTGGCGAGGACGGTTCCGTCGGCTGCCACGACCGCGACGTCGGTCTTGCTGTTGCCGGCGTCGACGGCGAGGACACGTGCGGTCAGGCCCACGCGAGATGCTCCTGGTTGTGCGCGATCAGCTGGTCGGTGAGGGTCTCGGCGTACTCGTACTGGCCGATGAGCGGGTGGGCCAGCAGCGCCCGGAACACCCGGTCCCGGCCGCCCCGCAGGGCCGCCTCCAGGGCCAGGTCCTCGTAGGCCGTCACATGCGCCATCAGGCCCGCGTAGAGCGGGTCCACGGCGGTCACGGGCAGCGGCGTCGGCCCCTTCGGGCCCACCGCGGCCTGCACCTCGATCACGGCGTCGTCGGGCAGGAAGGGCAGCGTGCCGCGGTTGTACGCGTTCACCACCTGGTACGGCGACCCGCCCGCCCGTCGCCCACCACCACCCTCAAACGAGTGCCCTGCGGGCCCGCTGCCATGATTGCCCAGCAGCGAGGCCGCGAGGTCCACGGCCGCCTCCGAGTAGTAGGCACCGCCCCGCTTGGCGAGCAGCGCCGGCTTCTCGTCCAGCGCCGGGTCGCCGTACATCTTCAGCAGCTGCCGTTCCATCTCGGCGACTTCGGCGGCCCGGGAGGGCTTGGTGCGCAACTCTCGTACGACCTCGTCGTGCGCGTAGTAGTAGCGCAGGTAGTACGACGGCACGACACCGAGCCGGTCCAGGATCTCGCGGGGCAGGTGCAGGTCGGCGGCGATGGGGTCGCCGTGCTCGGCCAGCAGCTTGGGCAGCATGTTCTCGCCCTCGGGGCCGCCGAGGCGGACGCCGGTCTCCCAGGTGAGGTGGTTGAGGCCGACGTGGTCGAGGTGGATGTCGGTGGGCGAGACGCCCAGCAGGCCCGCGAACTTCCGCTGGAAGCCGATCGCCACGTTGCACAGACCGACCGCCTTGTGGCCGGCCTGCAGCAACGCGCGCGTGACGATGCCGACGGGGTTGGTGAAGTCGATGATCCAGGCGTCCGGGTTGGTACGGCGCACCCGTTCCGCGATGTCGAGGACGACGGGCACGGTGCGCAGCGCCTTGGCCAGCCCGCCCGCACCGGTCGTCTCCTGCCCCACACAGCCGCACTCCAGCGGCCATGTCTCGTCCTGCTCCCGCGCCGCCTGCCCGCCGACCCTGAGCTGCAGCAGCACCGCGTCGGCGCCCTCGACGCCGGCGTCCAGGTCGGAGGTGGTGACGATACGGCCGCTGTGGCCCTGCTTGGCGAAGATGCGCCGGGCGAGCCCGCCGACCAGCTCCAGCCGCTCGGCGGCCGGGTCGACCAGTACGAGCTCCTCGATGGGCAGGGTGTCGCGCAGGCGGGCGAAGCCGTCGATGAGTTCCGGGGTGTAGGTGGAGCCTCCGCCGACCACGGTGAGTTTCACTGGGGGTTACCTCGCTTCTTGAGTGGGGGGACGTGGGTCGTCAGCCGGGGGACCGGGGGGTGTCCCCCGGGAAGGCACGGCATACGGGGTCAACCCTTCACTCCGGTGAGCGTCACGCCCTCGACGAACGCCTTCTGGGCGAAGAAGAACACGAGGATCACGGGGGCCATGACCAGCACGGTCGCCGCCATGGTGAGGTTCCAGTCGGTGTGGTGCGCGCCCTTGAAGGACTCCAGGCCGTAACTCAGCGTCCAGGCGCCCGGGTTCTCCGAAGCGTAGATCTGGGGGCCGAAGTAGTCGTTCCAGGCGTAGAAGAACTGGAAGAGGCCGACGGCCGCGATGCCCGGCTTGGCCATGGGGATGACGACCTTCAGGAGCGTGCGCAGATCACCGCAGCCGTCCACCTTCGCCGCGTCGATGTACTCGTTCGGGATGGTCAGCAGGAACTGGCGCAGCAGGAAGATGGAGAACGCGTCCCCGAACGCCATCGGGATGATCAGCGGCCACAGCGTCCCCGACAGGTCCAGCTGCTTCGCCCAGAACAGGTACATCGGGATGATGATCACCTGCGGCGGCAGCATCATCATCGAGATGACCAGCATGAGGGAGAGATTGCGGCCCCGGAAGCGGAACTTGGCGAGCGCGTACGCCACCGGGATCGACGACACGACCGTGAGGACCGTTCCCAGTCCCGCGTAGATCAACGTGTTCTTCCACCAGGTCAGGAAGCCCGGGGTGTCGAAGACCTTCTTGTAGTTGCCCCACTCCCAGGTGTGCGGGATCAGGTCCCGGCTGAGGGCCTGGGTGTCGCTCATCAGGGAGGTCAGGAAGACGAACACGAAGGGGAGGGTGAAGAAGAGCGCGGCCGCGACCCCGAGGGAGTGGATGGCGATCCACTCCAGGAGCGTCTTCCGGCGGGCCGTGCGCTCGGCGGGGGTGACGGGTGCCTTCACCTGCACGGGCTTGTCCAGCACTTGGGCCATGGTCAGTCACCTGCCAGGTTGAGACCGCCCCGGCGCCGCATCAGGAACGCGGTGAACACCATGGACAGCACGAACAGGACCAGGGCGACGACACACGCGGAGCCGTAGTCGAAGCGCTGGAAGCCGAGGTTGTAGACGAGCTGGGGGAGGGTCAGGGTCGACTTCTCCGGATAGCCGGGCTCGAACTGGGTGCCGGCGCCCTGGATCACGCCCGAGGCGACCTTCCCCGCGATGAGGGGCTGTGTGTAGTACTGCATCGTCTGGATCACGCCGGTGACGACGGCGAACATGACGATCGGCGAAATGTTGGGAAGGGTGACGAACCGGAACCGCTGCCAGGCCGACGCCCCGTCCAACTCCGCCGCCTCGTACTGCTCCTGGGGCACGTCGAGCAGCGCGGCCATGAAGATGACCATCAGGTCGCCGATGCCCCACAGGGCGAGCAGGGTGAGGGCCGGCTTGGACCAGGCGGGGTCGTTGAACCAGCCGGGAGCCGGGACGCCGATCTTCTCCAGGATCGAGTTCACCGGGCCCGTACCGGGGTTGAGCAGGAAGGCGAAGGCCATCGTGGCGGCCACCGGCGGAGCGAGGTAGGGCAGGTAGAACAGGGTGCGGAAGACACCCGTGCCCGTCTTGATCTTGGTGATCAGGAGGCCGACGCCGAGACCGAAGACGACTCGGAGGGTCACCATGACCAGGACCAGCCACAGGGTGTTGCGCAGGGCCGGCCAGAAGAAGGGGTAGTGCTCGAAGACATAGGTCCAGTTCTTCGTCCCGCTCCACGTGGGCGGCTTGAAGCCGTCGTAGTGCATGAACGAGAAATAGACCGTCGAGATCAGCGGGTACGCGAAGAACACCGCGAAGCCGATCAACCAGGGCGACATGAAGGCGAAGGTTCGAAGCGCCGACTTGCGGCGCTTCGACGCCAGGGTGATGGTGCTCATCGCTCGACTACTTCGCCTGCGCGATGTCCGTGTCGATCTGCGCGGCCGTCTTCTTCAGGCCGGCCTTCAGGTCGGTGACCTTTCCGCTCTCGTAGTCGTAGCCGAAGTTCTGGACCGTCGCGAGGTACACACCGCCGTTGATGGAGGCGGGGGACGTCGTCGAGTTCGGATTCGCCGCGATGTCCAGGAACGTCTTGAAGCGCGGGTCGTACTTCAGCTTCGGCGACTTGAGGGCCGCCAGCGTGGAGGGCACGTTGTGGATGGCGTTGGAGAAGTTCACCACCGCGTCCGTGTTCGTGGTGATGTACTTGACGAACTCCCAGGCCGCGTTCTGCTTGTGGCTGGTGGCGGCGATGCCGGTGATGGTGCCGGTGATGTAGCCCTTGCCGTACTGGCTCGCCTGGTCGTCCGGGACGGGCAGCGGGGCCACCCCGATGTCGAACTTCGGCTTGGCGGCCAGCGCCATGCCCAGCCGCCACTCGCCGTCCAGCTGCATGGCGACCTGACCGGTGTGGAAGGGGTGCTTGGCGCCCCATTCGTCGCCGAGCGTGGCCCGGTAGGTCTCCAGCTTCTTGTAGCCGCCGAGTTCGTCGACGAGCTTCTTCTGGAGCGTGAAACCGGCCTGGAAAGCGGGGTCGGTGGCGAGGTTGGACTTGCCGGCCTTGTTGAAGTACGTCGGCGAGAACTGCCCGAAGTAGTGCTCGGTCGTCGTCTCCCAGCCGTGGTAGTCCGGCATGAAGCCGAGCTGGGAATAGGAGTCGCCCTTGGCGATCGTGAGCTTCTTGGCGTCGGTCTCGAATTCGGACCAGGTCTTCGGCGGAGTCTTGATGCCGGCCTTCGCGAACGCCGTCTTGTTGTAGTAGAGCCCGTACGCGTCACCCAGCAGCGGCGCCGTGCAGCGGTTGCCGTCGAACTGGGTGTACTCGTTCATCGCCTTCGGGAACGTCGTCTCCGGGTCGATGCCGTCCTTCTTGAAGAAGGGGTTGAGGTCGACCAGCGCGCCCGACGAGCAGAACTTGCCGACGTTGTTCGTGGTGAAGGAGGAGATGACGTCCGGTGCCTTGTCGCCGCCCGTGCGCAGAGCCTGGTTGATCTTGTCGTCGGTCATGTTGGCGACGACGTTCACATGGATGTTGGGGTGCGCCTTCTCGAAGCCGGCGACCAGGGCGTTCACGGCCTTTGTCTCGGAGGCCGCGCTCCAGGCGTGCCAGAAGTTGATGGTCGTGTCCTTCGAGGCGTCGTCGGAGGCGCTGGAGGAGGACTGGCCGGTACAGGCGGTGGCGAGGAGGGCTATCGAGGCGGACGCGGCGAGTGCGATGGCCGCTTTCCGGGACATTCCGGGCATGGCGAGGTCTCCCAGGGACAGGGCAGGGGATGGCGAGGGAAGGGAGGTGGAGCGAGGGGGGTGGAGCTGTGAGAGGTGCGGGTGCGGGCCTACGGGGATGTCAGCGCGAGGTGTCGAAGACCTCGTCGCGGGTGGCCGCTAGGGCGCTCTCCAACGCGCCCCGCAGCACGGGGTGTTCATGGACGTCGCCGACCACGAGCCGGGGCCGGGCGGCGGCCAGTTCCTCCAGCTCGGCCTGGACGAGGGCGCGCAGCACCTCGCCGCCGGCCGTCAGGGCGGCGCCGCTGAGGACGACGAGTTCGGGGTCGAGGACGGAGACGAGCGAGGCGAGACCGGTGGCCAGCCGGGTCGCGTACGTCTCCAGGAGCAGTCGGTTCAGCACGGTGTCCTCGGTGGCGGCGCGTGCGACGAGCCGGGCCGCGACCTCGGCGTACGGGCCCGAGGGGATCTCCCCGATGCCGAGTTCACGGGCGAGGTGGGGGATGGCCTGGGAGCCGGCCAGCTCCTGGTAGCCACCACTGTTGGCTTTGGTCACCTGCCGGACGAGCGGCGCACCCGGGACAGGCAGGAAACCCACCTCTCCCGCGCCCCCCGTCCACCCGCGGTGCAGTCGCCCGCCGAGGATCAGGGCGGCACCGAGACCGCCCTCGCTCCACAGCAGCACGAAGTCCTCGTGTCCGCGGGCCGCGCCGAGCCGTTGTTCGGCCACGGCGGCGAGGTTGACGTCGTTCTCGTACTCCACCGGCATCGGCAGCGCGGCGGCGACCTCGTCGAGCAGGCTCGGGGTGTGCCAGCCCGGGAGGTGGGAGGCGTAGCGCAGTCGGCCGGTGTTGGGGTCGAAGGCGCCGGGGGTGCCGATGACGAGCCGGTGGACGTCGTCCCGGGCGAGGCCCGCCGCCTTCACGGCGCCGTCGAGGGCGTCGGTGACCTGCCGGACGACGGGCTGGGTGGGCCGCCTGCCGGGGGTCTGGAGCTCGAACGACCCGACCGTGCGCCCGGTGACGTCGGCGACGGCGGCGAGGATGCGTTCCGGGGTGACGTCGAGGCCCGCGGCGTACGCGGCGGCCGGATTGACCTCGTACAGCTGGGCGTTGGGGCCGGGTCGTCCCTCGGTGGTACCGGTGGCGAGCACGAGCCCGGCCGCTTCCAGGCGGGCCAGGAGCTGGGAGGCGGTCGGCTTGGAGAGGCCGGTGAGCTTGCCGATCCGCGTGCGGGACAGCGGCCCGTGCTCCAGGAGGAGGTCCAGGGCGGCGCGGTCGTTCATGGCGCGCAGGACGCGCGGGGTGCCCGGCGTGCCGGCGGTTCCTGCCATGTGGGTCGACACCTGCCTTTCGACTGCCCAGCTTCTCAGTGACGAGGTGGCCAAGTCCATCGGCCGATCACCGAGGGGGTGACCGCCGATCACCGAGGGGGTGACCGCCGATCACTGTTAGGAAAGTTTCCTATTGGCTGGAAAGGAACGTAAGCCCGAGGCGAAGAGGGCGTCAATAGGAACCGCCCCCTAGGCAACAGACTCGTTACCTCGGGGGCGGTGGGGCCGGTCGTGCGGCCTTCCGGAAGCGGCGGCTACCTCGGCGCGGTCCGCTGCTGGGCTATCGGTGAGGCTGCTGCCGACTGGGCGGAGTCCGGGTTGGAGTGGGCCGAGGGGGCCGCGATCGCGGTTGTCGCGTCGTTGGGTTCGTCCTCGTCGAGGGGGGCCGTGGCGCCGCCGACGATGCGGATGTTCGCCGCGTCGAAGGCGCGCTTGATGCGCCAGCGGAGTTCGCGTTCGACCGTCATCGCCTTGCCGGGCATGGTCTTGGCCGAGACGCGGACGACCATCGAGTCGAGGAGGACGCTGTCCAGGCCGAGGACCTCGATCGGGCTCCACAGGAGCTCGTTCCAGGGCTCCTCCGCGCTCATCTTCTCGGCGACCTCGTCCAGGGTGGCCTTCAGCCGGTCCAGGTCCTCGTTCGCCTTGACGGTGACGTCGACGCCGGCCGTGGCCCAGCCCTGGGAGAGGTTGCCGATGCGCTTGACCTCGCCGTTGCGGACGTACCAGATCTCGCCGTTGTCGCCGCGCAGCTTCGTGACGCGCAGGCCGACCTCGATGACCTCGCCGGAGGCGACGCCCGCGTCGATCGTGTCGCCGACGCCGTACTGGTCCTCCAGGATCATGAAGACGCCGGAGAGGAAGTCGGTGACGAGATTGCGCGCGCCGAAACCGATCGCCACGCCCGCGACACCGGCGGAGGCCAGCAGCGGGGCCAGGTTGATCTGGAACGCGCCCAGGATCATCAGGGCCGCGGTGCCGAGGATCACGAAGGACGCCACCGAGCGGAGGACGGAGCCGATCGCCTGCGAGCGCTGGCGACGCCGCTCGTTGTTGACCAGCAGCCCGCCCAGCGATGTGCCGTCGACCGCCTCGGCGGTGCGGGTCATCCGGTCGATCAGCTTGGTGATCGCCCGCTGTACCACCGCTCTGAGCACACCCGCGATCACCAGGATCAGCACGACCCGCAGGCTGATCGCGAGCCAGGTCGACCAGTTCTGCTCGACCCAGCTGGCCGCGTTCGTCGCGCTCTCCTGGGCGTCCTGGAGAGAGGGGACCGTCGGCGTCGACTCCGAGGGGGACGGAGCGGGTGACGGCGACGAACCGGCGGCCAACAGGACGGCGGGCAAGGACACGGCAGGTACCTCCAGGTGCAGCGGTCCGCCGTCCGGTTCCGGGTCGGTCAAGGTCACGGAAAGGCCACCGGACGGGCAGGTCCACCACACTATCGGTGGACGGTGTGCGAATCCTTGCCGTCTTCTGAGGAGAGACAGTGGACACCCCGGGATGAGCAGGTGGGATAAACCGATCCCGGTCCGGGGGATGAATGAGATGTGGTCGAAAACACTCCCAGCCCGTTACCGGGACATGGTGGCGCTTCCACCAGGCAAGAGGGGAGACTGGCCACAGATCGTCCCGGCGCGAGCCACGCGCCGCCGACGCCCAAGGAGGCATCCGTGCCGCATGTCCTGGTCCTCAACGCGTCGTACGAGCCACTCGGCGTCGTACCGCTTCGCCGCGCGCTCATCCTCGTCCTGGAGAACAAGGCTGTCTCCCTGGAGGAATCGGGCGCCTTCATGCACAGCGCAACCGTCACAGTCCCCGCACCAAGCGTGGTCCGGCTCAAGCGATTCGTCCGGGTTCCCTATCGGGGGCCCGTTCCTCTTACCCGCCGTGCGCTCTTCGCGCGTGACGGGGGCCGGTGCATGTACTGCGGTGGCGTCGCAACCAGCGTCGACCACGTCATCCCGCGCAGCCGCGGGGGCAAGCACGTCTGGGACAACGTGGTGGCCTCGTGCCGCCGCTGCAACCACGTGAAGGCCGACCGACATCTCTTCGAAATCGGCTGGCGGCTGCGCCATAAACCGGCCCCGCCATCCGGTCTGGCCTGGCGCATCATCGGGACCGGACATAGGGACCCGCGCTGGCTGCCGTACTTGCAGCCGTACGGCGCGGAAGACGCCATGGCCCGGATCGACGGCATCTCCGCCTGACGATCCGGGCCTTCGCATACCCCTGGTCACGCAGGGCTTGCGGCCACAGTGTCCGGCCCGGGAGTCCCCCGTGCTCCCGGGCCGGGCCGTCATGCGGTCATGCGTAGCGCAGCTCCGCCGGGCGGACCGAGCGGCGCAGCAGGGGCAGTGCGGTGGCCGCGGCGAGCAGACAGCAGGCGTACACCGCGAGCGGCACCAGCAGCGCCACGTACGGCACCCCGGGGACGACGTAGTTCGTGGTGACCGAGGCGTACCAGACGCCGATCGCCATTCCGCCGACACCTGCCATCGCCACCGCAGGGATCAGCGGCAGCGCGGTCTCCAGGAGCATTGCCCGGCCCAGCACCGTCCGCGGCACCCCGGCGGCGGTCTGCGCGGCCAGGCCCCGGCGCCGGGTGGCGAGGGACTCGGCGGTGCCGACGGCCAGGGCGGACAGGACGATCACCAGGGCGACCAGGATCGCCGCGGCCGTCAGATTGATCCCGCCGGTGTAGTAGGACAGGCTCATCGCGAGGTGCCCCTCGCGCAGCGAGGCGTGCAGATCCGCGAGCAGCACCTCCCGCACCCCGACGAAGCCGGTGCCGACGACCGTCACGAGCAGCACCGCGGCGTGCGTACGGGCCGCCGCCCACGGATCGTCGCGCAGTCGCTCCGCCGCGATCAGCACCGCCGGGCTCTGCGCGCGGGCCGTGAGCTCCCGGCCCAGCCGCCGGGACGACCAGCCGACCAGCCACACCGCGGTGGCGCCGACCAGCAGACACAGCGCGAAGACCGCGAGCGGGCCGACGGCGAGCCCGAACAGCGGCAGCGAGAAGGGGTCGCCCACGAACGCGGCCGCCGTCACGAACAGCGCGGACACCGCCAGCAGAACGGTCGCCGCCAGGAACAGCCGTCCCGGACCCGCCGGCCGTATCCGCCGTACGACACCCAGCGGCGACGCCACCACGCGGCGCAGCGACAGTGCGCTCACCGCCGCGCCGGCCGGCGGCACCAGCAGGGCCACCGCGGTGATGCCGGCCCAGGCCAGGGGAGTCGGGTGGTGCCACAGGTGGAGCAGGACCGGCACCGAGACCGCCGTGGCCACGGCGGAACCGGCCAGACAGGCCAGCCCCGACTCCAGCGCCGCGATCCGCCGCACCCGCGCGGGCGCGGCCCCCGCCAGGCGCAGCGCGGCCAGCCGCCGGTCCCGGTGCACGGCACCGATCCGCGCGCACTGCCCGAGGAACCCGAACACCGGAACGAGCAGCAGCGTCAGCGCGACGACCACGCCGTCCCGGGTCCCGTCCTCGTCCAGCAGCCCGCCGCCGAGGCCGATGTGATGGTGCCCGGTCATCGGCACGAGCACGGCGATCACCAGCCCGAGCCCGGTCGCGAGCACGGCCCCGACCGTCGTGAGCAGAGCCCGCCACCACTCCCTCCGGTCCGACCCGCGAGTGAGCAGCCAGGCCAGCCGCAGATCGACCTTCATACGGCCACCTCCTGGGAGAACTCCGCCATCGGACGGCCGGCGGCCCTCGCGGCGCCGGCTCCGGAGGCGGTGAGCCCGGTCGCCGTGCGCGAAGCGCCCCTCATGCCGTCACCCCCGCCGTCGCCATGACCCCGTCGTCCATCCGCACCTCGCGGTCCGCGTACGCCGCCACCTGGGCGTCGTGCGTGATCAGGAGGACGGAGGTGCCCGCGTCCCGGGCCGTGTGGACCAATGCCGTCATCACCTGCTCGGTCGCGAGGGAGTCCAGCGCGCCCGTCGGCTCGTCCGCGAAGACGACCTTCGGGGCGGTGACCAGGGCCCGGGCGAGGGCGGTGCGCTGGGCCTGGCCGCCGCTCATCTCGCCGGGGCGCAGGGTTTCCTGGCCGCGTACGCCGAAGCGTTCCAGCCACTCGCCGGCCCGCGCCTGGGCGTCCCGGCGCGAGGTGCCCGCCAGCATCAGCGGCAGCGCCACGTTGTCGAGGGCCGTCAGCTCGGGAATGAGCTGGCCGAACTGGAACACCACCCCGAAGTCGGTGCGCCGCAGCTCGCTCAGCCGGTTCTCCGACAGCTGGTCCAGGCGCTCGCCGGCATACGACACCGAGCCCCCGTCCGGCCGGACGATCCCGGCCAGGCAGTGCAGCAGCGTCGACTTCCCGCTGCCGCTGGCGCCGGTCACGGCGAGGATCTCGCCGGCGCCCAGCTCGACCGAGGCGCCGCGCAGGGCCTCGGTCCTGCCGTGCGCCTTGGTGAGGTCACGGGCCGCCAGAAGCGGCACCTTGCTGTCCCCGTGGTTCACTTCGCGTCGACCTCCGCGGTCAGAGTGGTGAGCCGGGCCGCCGTGGTGTTCATCCAACGGAGGTCGGCGTCGAGGTGGTTGAGGGCGTAGTCCGCCGAGAGCACGGTCGCGAGATCGGCGCCCTTCGCGGTCTTGACCGCCGTGAGCTCGCGCATCCGCTCCATGTGCGCGGCGCGCTGGGCCCGCAGATAGGCGTCCGCGTCGCCGCCGGACAGGATCGAGACGACGACCTTGGCGAAGATCTCGTTCGTCACGAACGGCGCCGGCGGGGCGATCTCCCCGGCCCAGCGCGCCAGTTCGAGGGAGCCGTCCTCGGTCGAGCGGTACCGCGTCCGCTCCGGGCCGCCGTCCGAGTCGGTGCCCTCGATCTCCGCGAGGCCGTCCCGGACCAGGCGCTGCAGGGTCGTGTAGACCTGCCCGTAGGCCAGTGGACGGGCCTCGGGGAAACGTTCGTCGTGCCGTCGCTTCAGGTCGTAGCCATGACTCGGCCCCGAGGCGAGCAGCCCCAGCAGGATGTGGCGGGTGCTCATGCCGATCATTATGCACTGGATACATGTACTGAGTGAATAGCGATCTCCCGATGCGGAAGGTGACTTGTTCCGGCGCCCGGTTCAGAATGTGAGGAGAGGCACGTAGTTGCGTCCCGTACGTCTGCCGCCGCGCCCACTGGGTAGGGCTGCGATAGCCCGCAAGCTCGCCGTACCCGAAAAGGAGGCCCCTCGTGGCCGCACCGGCATACCCCCTCTCCAAACCCGTGGCGCAGCTGCCGTCCCTCGAGCCCGAGCCGCACTTCTGCGTCTTCAGTGCCGAGGGCGCCTGCGCCGAGACCCCGCTCACCAGCGAGCCGCCGCTGCCCGACGCGGAACCCCTGACCAGCGAGCCGCCGCTCGCCGACGCGGCGCCCCTGACCAGCGAGTCGGCGGCCTTCGAGCCCCATGACTCGGCGGCCTTCGAGCCGGGCTCCACGAGGCCCTAGATGACGGCGCAGGGGCCGGCCGAACCGCCCTCAGAGGACCTGTCCCGGCTCGCCGGGCTGCACGGCGTCGCGACCTCCTACAGCCCCTCCCCGGACCGCACCGTCGCCGCCTCGGCCACCGCCGTCGCCCTGGCCCTCGCCGCCCTGGGCATCGACACGGCCACCGAGGAGGCGATCCGCACCGCCCTCGCCGCCCGCGAGCGGGAGCTGTCCGAACGGCTGCTGCCGCCGACCGTCGTGCAATGGGCGGACACCGCGTCCCCCGCACTGGCCGAGCTCCCGGCCGGCACCCGACTGCGCATCGAGACCGAGCAGGGCGAGACCCGCGCCGCCGCCGACCAACTCCCGCCCGGCATCCACCGGCTGACGGCCACCGCACCCGACGGCCGCACCGCCGACGTCCACCTGGTCGTCGCCCCGCCCCGGCTGCCGACGCCCACCGCACGCTCGTACGGCCTGCTCGTCCAGCTCTACTCCCTGCTCTCCCGGCACTCCTGGGGCATGGGCGACCTCGGCGACCTCGCCGAACTCACCGCCTGGGCCGGCCGCGCGCTCGGCGCCGGCTTCGTCCAGGTCAACCCCCTGCACGCGGCCGTCCCCGGCGCCCCCACCGACCCGTCCCCCTACCGCCCCTCCTCCCGCCGCTTCCCGGACCCCGTGCATCTGCGGGTCGAGGACGTGCCGGAGTACGCGTACGTCGAGGACCGCGAGCGGGTCCGTGTGCTGCTGGAGCGGGCCGACCGGCTGCGTGGATCCGTCCTGGAGAAGGGCGCGTTGATCGACCGGGACGCCGTGTGGGAGCTCAAGCGGGAGGCGCTGGAGCTGATCCGCGAGGTGCCGCTGGGGCCCGGGCGGCGGGCGGCCTACGTCGACTTCCTCGCGGAGCAGGGCGAGGCGCTGGAGGACCACGCGACCTGGTGCGCCCTCGCCGAGGTGCACGGCTCCGACTGGAGGCGGTGGCCGGCCGGGCTGCGCGACCCGCGCTCCGCCGAAACCGCGCGCGCCCGGACCGAGTTGATGGACCGGGTCGACTTCCACTGCCGTCTCGCCTGGCTCACCGACGCCCAGCTCACCGCCGCCCAGCGGGTGGCCCGCGAGGCCGGGATGCCGGTCGGGATCGTGCACGACCTGGCGGTGGGTGTGCACCCCGAGGGTGCCGACGCCTGGGCCCAGCAGGACCACTTCGCGGCCGGGATGTCGGTGGGTGCCCCACCGGACGCCTTCAACGCGCGCGGCCAGGACTGGGGCCTGCCGCCCTGGAGACCGGACCGCCTGGCCGAGTCGGGCTACGCGCCGTACCGGCGCCTCCTCCGGGCGCTGTTCCGGTACGCCGGCGCCCTGCGCATCGACCACGTCATGGGCCTGTTCCGGCTCTGGTGGGTGCCACAGGGGCATCCACCGACGGAGGGCACCTACGTCCGCTACGACGCCGAGGCCATGCTCGCCGTGCTGGTGCTGGAGGCCTCGCGCGCCGGGGCGATCGTCATCGGGGAGGACCTCGGGACGGTGGAGCCGGGGGTGCGGGAGCGGCTGCGTGAGCGGGGGGTGCTGGGCACCTCGGTGCTCTGGTTCGAACGGGACTGGGAGGGCGACGGCCGTCCGCTGCCGCCGGAGGCGTGGCGGGCGGACTGCCTGGCCACCGCCACCACCCACGACCTGCCGCCCACGGCCGCGCGCCTCAGCGGGGAGCATGTCGAACTCCGGGACCGGCTGGGGCTGTTGACCCGGCCGCTGGAGGAGGAGCGGGCGGAGGCCGCGGCGGACGCGGGGGAGTGGCTGGCGCTGCTCGCCCGGCTGGGGCTGCTGCGGGGCACGGGGGGTGGGCACGGCGTGTCCCAGGAGGAGGCCGAGATCCAGGCCGTCCACCGGTTCCTGCTGCGGACGCCGGCCCGGATGGTGGGCGTCTGGCTGCCGGACTGCGTCGGCGACCGGCGCCCGCAGAACCTGCCGGGCACCTGGGACCAGTACCCGAACTGGCGGCTGCCCATCGCGGACGCGGAGGGGAGACCGGTGACGCTGGAGGAGTTGGCGGGGTCGGGGAGACTGCATGCGCTGATCGAGGTGCTGCGGCAGCCGACGTAGCCGCGGCCGGTCGCCCGACGCGGGCGACCGTGGGCGGGACGCCGGGCGACCGCGGTGGGCCTCATACGGCACCCCCGGACGCGCGCCCCCGATCGGCGTTGGATACTTTTGGCCTCGTGGACAAGAAGAACGCCCTGCGCGCCGGCGCCCTGGCCGCCGGTACGACGCTGATGATGCTGCTCATGTCGTCCCCCGCGCTCGCGCTGACCCGCGACGACGGCGACGACCCCGGCAAGGGCCTGAGTGTCATCGACACGCTGGGCCTCTATGTCGCCGCCCCGATCGCCCTGTTCGCGATCATCGCCGGTCTGGTGATGGTCCTGGACGGATCCAAGGACCGCGAGCCGAAGACCAAGGCGAAGGCCTGACCGCACGTTTCACCGAGGGCGCCGGCCTCACCCGCGTGCGGTGAGGTCGGCGCCCTCGGCGCGTTCTCACGGGCTCGGCGCCGTCAGATACCGCTGCACGGTCGGCGCCGGCCAGGCCACGATCTCCTCCGGGTGCAGCGCCACGGCCGGCGGAATCCGCAGCACATGGCGGGTCAGGGCCAGCCCGAGCAGCTGCGACGCGATCAGCGCCGCCCGGGCCGGGACCTGCTCGGGGTCCGGACACGCCTGCCGGGCCACCGGCAGCAGCTGTTCCTGGAAGATGCCCTGCATCCGCTCGGCTCCGGCCCGGTCGGTCGCAGAGACCCGGAGCAGGGCGGTGAGCTCCTCGTTCTCCTCCCACAGACGCAGGAAGTGCCGGGTGAGCACCCGGCAGCGAGGTCCGGCAGCTCCAGGTCGACCGCGACGGCCGCCGCGAACAGACTTTCCATCGGCGATCCGTTCCCTCGTCCTGGCGGACGTGAGGCTGGCCGAGGAGCCGGCCACTCTCCTCCCGGCTGGGCATTGCGCCAGGCCAGGCGGTAGTCGGACCTCTCATCAGCGTCTCCAACGGCACCTCCCGGGCCCGGTGACACCACCCCCCAGGTCATCCGTTCGGCAGGGGGGGAACAGTCATGCCGGGCCCGGAGGCCAGCGGCCCTCTTGCAGGACCGCAAAAGACATAACGGGGGGCGGGTGCCGGCGGCGTTGCGGGAGGCGGCGGGGGCGCTTTCAGTGGAGGGGGCGCTCTCCAGGGGCGGACGGAACGGCCTGCCCCCGGGCGGCGGCGCGCGCCGCGACGAGTTTCGCCGGTCCCGGGAGTCGTACCACCGTCGTCGACAGCAACAGGAGGAATGCGTGACACAGCTACTGAGGGTCCAGAACTTCACCGTCTCCAGCGACGGGATCGGTGCCGGCGAGGACCAGAGCCTGGAGCGGCCGTTCGGGCACGGCGTCGACCCCGGGCGGCTGTTCGTCTGGGCCGGCGCCACCGCGAGCTGGCCCAACCGCACCGACCCGGGCGGGAGCCGGGGTCTGGACGACTACTTCACCCGGGACTTCGCCCACAACATCGGCGCCGAGATCATGGGCCGCAACAAGTTCGGACCCCAGCGCGGCCCCTGGGAGAACCACGAGTGGCGTGGCTGGTGGGGCGACGAACCCCCCTTCCACACCCCGGTGTTCGTCCTGACCCACCACCCGCGTCCTTCGTTCACGCTCTCCGACACGACCTTCCACTTCGTCGACGCCGACCCGGCCACCGTGCTCGCGCGGGCGCGGGAGGCGGCACAGGGCAAGGACGTCCGGCTCGGCGGCGGAGTCACCACCATCCGGGAGTTCCTCGACGCCGACCTCGTCGACACCCTGCACATCGTGGTCTCGCCGGTGAAGCTCGGGACCGGGCTACGGCTGTGGGAGTCGCCGGACGAACTGCGCGACCGGTTCCACCTGGACGTCGTACCCAGCCCGAGCGGCGTGACGCACCACCTGTTCTGGCGGAAGTGACACGGGCGGGGCGCTACGCGGAGGCCGGCCGGTCGAAGTAGTGCCCCTCCTCCAGGTCCGCCAGCAGCCCCGGACCCGTCGGCTCCCAGTCCAGCCACTTGCGGGTGAGCGCGTTCGACGCCGGTATGTCGAGGGGGACGATGTGGCCGAGCCAGGCGAAGTGGGACTCCGCCTCCTCGGGGGCGATGGAGCGGACCGGCAGATCCAGATGCCGGCCGATGACGGCGGCGATGTCGCGGAACGGCACGCTCTCCTCGCCGACCGCATGCAGCCGGGAGCCGGCCGGCGCCGACTCCAGGGCGATCCGGACCAGGCGTGCCGCGTCCGTGCGGTGCACGGCGGGCCAGCGGTTGGCGCCGTCGCCGACATAGGCCGAGAAACCCTTGTCGCGGGCGATGGCGATCAGCTGGGAGACGAAACCATGGTCGCCCCGGCCGTGCACGGACGGCGCGAACCGGACCGACGCGGGCCGCACCCCTCGGTCGGTCAGCGCGACGGCCGTCTCCTCGTTCTGCGCCCGGGTCCACCCGAACGACGTCGGCGTGGAGGTGTCCTCCTCGGTGCCGACCCTTCCCTGCTGCAGCAAGGCCGTGCCCGAGGAGATCACGAAGGGCTTCCCCGAGCCCTCCAGCGCCGCCCCGATCGTCTCGATCGCCCGCCGATCGACCGCGCAGGCGGCGGCGAAGTCGACGTTCGCGAAGTCGTGGATGAAGGCGAGGTGGGCGACGCCGTCGGCGGCGGCCGCACCCTCGGCCAGGCTGTCCGGGTCCTCCAGCGAGCCCCGGTGCACCTCGGCCCCGGCGGCGGTCAGCGCCGCCGCGGAGGCGTCGGAGCGGGCGAGGCCGGTGACCTGGTGACCGGCGTCGAGGAGTTCACGGACGACGGCCGATCCGATGAAACCGGAGGCGCCGGTGACGAATACGCGCATGATGCGGCCCTTCCAAGGGAGGGGGAGTGGATGTGCCTCCATCGTCCGGAGGGGTCAGGGTCCGCGTCCAAAGCCTGTTTCGCATCGGGCAATACGCTTCGGGCATCACCACAGGTAGGTTGGGTTCATGGCCGACCTAGACCTCCGCCTGGTCCGGTACTTCACCGCCGTCGCCGAGCACCGCCACTTCGGCAGGGCCGCCGAGGCCCTGCACATCACCCAGCCGTCCCTGAGCCGGCAGATCGCCGGCCTCGAACAGCAGGTGGGCGCCCGGCTCCTCGACCGTACCCCGCGGGGCACCCGGCTCACCGACGCCGGCGAGGCGTTCCTGCCCCGGGCGAAGGCGCTGCTGCGCTCCACCGAGCAGGCCGTGGCCGAGGCCCGCGCCGCCGCCGAGCCCAGCCGGATCACCGTCGGCTTCACCAGCGGCCTGATCGTCACCGCGGCCGTACGGGAGCTGCGACGTCGGCATCCGGATGCCGACGTGCGCAGCCGGCACCTGCGCTGGGACGAGGCGCGCACGGCTCTGCTCGACCGCCGGGTGGACGCCGTGGTGACCCGACTGCCGTTCGTCACGGACCAGTTGGAGGTGAGTGTCCTCTACGACGAGCCCCGGGCCGTGGTGGTCTCCGTCGATCACCGGCTGGCCGGCAAGGAGTCCGTCACCCTCGACGACATCGCGGGCGAGCCGATGCCCCGGATCATCGGCGCCGATCCCGCCTGGGCCGCCTTCTGGCGTATCGAACCCCGACCGGACGGTCGCCCGGTGCCCGACGGCCCCGAGATCCTGGACTTGGAGGACAAGTTCGAAGTCGTCGCCGCCGGGGAGGCCCTGGTCATCACGGCCTACCCGCCCGGCGCCAGACTGCGCCCCGATGTCACCGCGGTCCCGCTGCACGGCGTCGAGCCCAGCCAGGTGGCCCTGGCCACCCGCGCCGGCGACCGCAGCCGACTGGTGACGGCCTTCCGCAAGTACGCCCGGAGCCATCTCACCGGCCCGGAGCCGCGGTAGCGTCACACAGTCCCCGCGTGACGCTACCCCCGGAGGTGCCCGTGGTCGCCGACGTCTGCGCTGTCTGCGGCAAGCCGCTGCCCGGCCGGAAGGGGCGGACCGGCCGCAGCTCCGTCTACTGCTCTGCCGCCTGCCGGCAGAAGGCGTACCGGGAGCGGCAGCAGGGCGGGCCGAGTGTGCAGGGGCTGATCGAGGACATCGGGCGCAGGGTGACGGAGCTGGTGCCCCAGCCGGCCTCGGTCCTGTACTCCGGGGTGACCGAACTGTCGGCGTCCGTCGCGCGGTTGCGGCGTATCGCCCGGGTCGCCCGGGACAGCGCCGGTGATTCCGTCACGACGGCCTCCGTGACGAAAGCCCCCGAGCTCGGCGAAGCCGACTTCGCCGTCCTCACCGAGTCCCACCGCCGCGAGATCCACGTCCACTGCTACCGCATGACCGGCTCCTACGACGACGCCGAGGACCTCGTACAGGAGACCTTCCTGCGCGCCTGGCGGGCCCGCGACGCCTTCGAGGGGCGGGCCGGCGCCCGCACCTGGCTGTACCGCATCGCCACCAACGCCTGCCTCGACTTCCAGCGCCGCACCGCCCGTCGCCCCCGGCGCTACGAGCCGATCCCCGGCATGAACCACGGCACCGGCGACCCCCCAGCCCGGGTCACCTGGCTCCAGCCCTACCCCGACGACGAGCTGCCCTCCGCCGAGGAACAGCCCGAGGCCGCCGCCGTATCCCGCGAGACCCTGGAGCTGGTCTTCCTCGCCGCCCTCCAGCACCTCCCGCCCCGCCAGCGCGCCGTTCTCGTCCTGCGGGACGTGCTCGGCCTGTCCGCCGCCGAGACCGCGGAGGCCCTCGGCCTGACCGTCGCCTCCGCCAACAGTGCCCTGCAGCGCGCCCGCCCCACCCTCCGCGACCACCTGCCCGCACAGCGCGCCGACTGGACGGCCACCGAGCCCACCGAGGCCCAACGCGCCGCCCTGCAGCGGTATATGACGGCCGCCCAGCACCTCGACTTCGCGGCGATGACCGACCTGCTCGCCAAGGAGGTCACGCTCACCATGCCGCCGAACCCGTTCTGGTTCACGGGTCGCGACGCACTCCTGGAGTTCCTGCGCCCGACCCTCGATCCGGCGTCCCCCATGTTCTTCGGCCACTGGCGCCACCTGCCCGCCCGCGCCAACGGCCGACTGGCGGCCGGGGGGTACGTCCGCCGACCCGGCACGCACGTCTACCGCGCCCAGGTCCTCGACGTCCTCCGCTTCGACGCCGACGACCGCATCACGGAGATCACCTCCTTCGAGCCGCACCTGTTCCCGGCGTTCGGACTGCCGCTGCGGCTGTGACCCCCCTCCCGACCGATGAGTGATCGGGGTGCCGTGCGTCTGTATGGCCGACCGACACGGAACACTTCCGAAGGAGAACACCATGCTGCTCACCGACAGGACCGCGATCGTCTACGGCGCCGGCGGCTCGATCGGCGGTGCGGTCGCCCGTGCCTTCGCCGCCGAGGGCGCCCGGGTGCACCTCGTCGGACGGACCCGCCAGACGCTGGAGGCGGTGGCCGCCGACATCAAGGACGCCGAGGTCGCGGTGGTCGACGCCCTCGACGAGACGGCCGTCGAGGAGCACCTCGCGCGCGTCGGCGAGGTCGACGTCTCGTTCAACCTCGTGACGCGCGGCGACGTGCAGGGCGCCCCGCTCACCGAGATGCCCGTGGACGACTTCCTGCGGCCGGTGACCGACGGCCTGCGCGCCAACTTCCTCACCGCGCGTGGCGCAGCCCGCCGTATGGCCGAGCGCGGCTCGGGCGTGATCCTCACGCTCAACAGCGGCTCCGCGCATGGCAGTCCGATGATGGGCGGAACCGGGCCCGCCGATGCCGCGATCGACACCCTCGTACGGAATCTGGCGCTGGAGTGCGGTCCGCGCGGGGTGCGGGCCGTCGGATTGTGGGCGGCCGGGGTGCCCGAGACGTTCACCGTCGAGAAGCTCTCCGCCGTCAACCCGGCGATCGACGCCGCCGCCGTCCAGGGCATCATCGACAACCTCGCCCGGATGCGCATGACCCGCCGCAACCCCACCCTCGCCGAGATCGCCGCCACCGCCGTGTTCCTCGCCTCGGACCACGCGGCCGGCATCACCGGCACCTTCGTCAACGTGACCGGCGGGATGGTCGTGCGCTGAGGACACGCGAAGGGCGCCCGGCACATCACCGGGCGCCCTCAGCGCCCCAAAGGGGCGCGGGGCCGCATCAAGGTGCGGCTTCGCCGCGTGGGCGCGACCAGCCACGACGGTGCCGCACACGATGGACGACACCTCGCGGCACTTCCAGCGGAGCGTTACGCGTCGGCCGCCTGAGCCCTCAGCGCGCGCTCCACGCCCGAGCGGGACTCGGAGACCAGACGGCGCAGGGCCGCGTTCGGCTGGGCGTCGGTGAGCCAGGTGTCCGTGCGGTCCAGGACCGCCTGCGAGACCTGGATCGACGGGTACAGGCCGACGGCGATCTGCTGGGCCATCTCGTGCGAGCGGGACTCCCAGATGTCCTTGACCACCTCGAAGTACTTCTCCGTGTACGACGCCAGCAGCTCACGCTGGTCGGTCTGCACGAAGCCGCCGATGACCGCCTCCTGCACGGCGTTCGGCAGTTTGTCGGACTCGACGACCGACGCCCAGGCCTCCGCCTTCGCCTCCGCCGTCGGGCGGGCGGCACGCGCACTGGCCGCGTGGCGCTCGCCGGCCGCCGTCCTGTCCCGCTCGTACTCGGCGGCGATCTCCGCCTCGTCGAACCGGCCGACCGAGGCGAGCCGGTGCACGAGCGCCCAGCGCAGCTCGGTGTCGACGACCAGGCCCTCGACCGTCTGCGAACCGTCCAGCAGGGCCTCCAGGAGGTCCAGCTGCTCCGGCGTACGGGCGGTCGCCGCGAACGCCCGCGCCCACGCCAGCTGGTGGTCGCTGCCCGCCTCGGCGGACCGCAGGTGCGCCAGCGTGGCGTCGGTCCAGCGGGTGAGCAGGGCCTCGCGGGCGGTCGGGTCGGCGTACAGGTCGATCGCGAGCTTGACCTGGCGGTGCAGCGACTGCACCACGCCGATGTCGGACTCCTTGCCGATACCGGAGAGGACCAGGGAGAGGTAGTCGCGGGTGGCGAGCTCCGCGTCCCGGGTCATGTCCCAGGCCGACGCCCAGCACAGGGCGCGGGGCAGGGACGACTCGAAGTCGCCGAGGTGCTCGGTGACGAAGGCGAGGGACTGCTCGTCGAGGCGGACCTTGGCGTACGACAGGTCGTCGTCGTTGAGCAGCACCACCGCCGGACGGCGCTTGCCGACCAGCTGCGGTACGACGGTCAACTCGCCGTCGACGTCCAGCTCGACGCGCTCGTCGCGCACCAACTTGCCGCTGGCGTCGTCGAGTTCGTACAGGCCGATGGCGATGCGGTGGGGGCGCAGGGTGGGCTCGCCCTTGGCGCCGGCGGGGAGGGCGGGGGCCTCCTGGCGGATGGCGAAGGCGGTGATGACGCCGTCGGCGTCCGTCTCGACCTCGGGGCGGAGGATGTTGATCCCGGCGGTCTGCAGCCACTTCTGCGACCAGGTCGTCAGATCGCGGCCGGAGGTCTCCTCCAACGCGCCGAGCAGGTCGGACAGGCGCGTGTTGCCGTACGCGTGCCGCTTGAAGTACGCCTGGACACCCGCGAAGAACTCGTCCATGCCGACGTAGGCGACGAGCTGCTTCAGCACGCTCGCGCCCTTGGCGTACGTGATGCCGTCGAAGTTGACGAGCACGTCGTCGAGGTCGCCGATCTCGGCCATGATCGGGTGCGTGGACGGCAGCTGGTCCTGCCGGTAGGCCCACGTCTTCATGGAGTTGGCGAAGGTGGTCCAGGAGTGCGGCCAGCGCGACTGGGGGTGGTACGACTGGCAGGCGATGGAGGTGTAGGTGGCGAACGACTCGTTCAGCCACAGGTCGTTCCACCACTCCATGGTGACGAGGTCGCCGAACCACATGTGGGCCAGCTCGTGCAGGATCGTCTCCGCGCGCACCTCGTACGCGGCGTCGGTCACCTTGGACCGGAACACGTACTGGTCCCGGATCGTCACCGCCCCGGCGTTCTCCATCGCGCCCGCGTTGAACTCCGGCACGAACAACTGGTCGTACTTCTTGAACGGGTACGCGTAGTCGAACTTCTCCTGGAACCACTCGAAGCCCTGCCGGGTCACCTCGAAGATCGCGTCGGAGTCGAGGAACTCGGCGAGCGAGGGCCGGCAGTAGATGCCGAGCGGGACGCTCTGCCCGTCCTTCTCGTACACGCTGTGCACGGAGTGGTACGGCCCGACGACGAGGGCGGTGATGTACGACGAGATCCTCGGCGTCGGCTCGAAGACCCAGACGTCGTCCTTCGGCTCCGGCGTCGGAGAGTTGGAGATGACGGTCCAGCCGGTCGGGGCCTTCACCGTGAACTGGAAGGTCGCCTTGAGGTCCGGCTGCTCGAAGGAGGCGAACACGCGCCGCGCGTCCGGCACCTCGAACTGGGTGTAGAGATAGGCCTGCTGGTCGACGGGATCGACGAACCGGTGCAGTCCCTCACCGGTGTTGGTGTAGGCGCAGTCGGCGACGACACGAAGGATGTTGCGGCCCTCGAGCAGCCCCGGCAGGGCGATCCGCGAGTCCTTGAAGACCTCGTCGGGCTCCAGCGGGTCCCCGTTCAGTGTCACCTCGTGGACGGTCGGTGCCACCAGGTCGATGAAGGACTCGGCACCGTTTTCCGCCACGTCGAAGCGCACCGTGGTCACGGACCTGTAGGTACCGCCCTCCTGCGCGCCGGAGAGGTCGAGATCGATCTCGTACGAGTCAACGGTGAGCAGCTTCGCCCGCTGCTGCGCCTCTTCGCGAGTCAGGTTTGTGCCAGGCACGCGGTCATCTCCTCGTTATGTGTGGGTTCGGTCATCCTTCCACGGCAGCCCAGGTAAACGCGATGTCCGTTTGCCGCCGGTGAGCGGGCCGGACACGCGCGACCGTGGCTGTATGACGACCTACACCGCACGACCCATCACCCCCGTGATCCTGAAGGAGCTGCGCTCTGCTGACGATGCGGGGCGCGAGATGGTTCCCGTGACCGACGACGAGGGCGGGGCGCCGCTGAGGTGCTGCCTGCGCCGCAGCGAGCCGGGCGAGCGGATCGCCCTGGTCTCCTACGCCCCCCTGCGCCGCTGGGCGGCCGAGACCGGTGCCCGGCCGGGCGCCTACGACGAGCAGGGCCCCGTCTTCGTCCACGCCGAGCAGTGCCCGGGGCCCGACGGTGACGGCTACCCCTTCGCAGACGCCCACAGGACCGTCCGCCGCTACTCGGCCGACGGGCACATCCTCGGAGGCGAGCTGGTCGACGCCGCCGACGACGAGGCCTTCCGGAACGCCTTCGACGACCCGGCCGTGGCACTCGTGCACGTACGGGCCGTCGAGTTCGGGTGCTTCCTCTACGAGGTGCGCCGGGACTGAGGGCCGGGGCGTCAGCCGCCCACCGCGATCCGCCAGGGCCCGTCGGCGCCCACGCGCAGCACTCCCGGGCCCTGGACCGGGGCCAGGACGTCGAACCGGCCCACCTCGTTGACGAGGAGATCCACCTCGTCCTCGGCCGCCAGGTCGAGCCAGATCCGGTCGGCCGTCCCCCCGTCGGAGCCCTGCCCCTTGCCCAGGTGGCGCACGGTGCCCGAGGGGTGCGCGGGCTGGTTGTAGAAGACGAGGTCGGCGTCGGACCGGACCCGGCCCGTCGCGTCGAGCAGCAGGGCCGAGACGTCCACGTCCGGAACGCCGGGCCCGTGCTGCCATGCCACCGTCACCTGAAGGGTCTCCGTGGGAACGGGCAGATTGCCGCCCTTGGCCATCCGGGTCATGGCGCGATCTTCACATGAACCGCACGGCTGTGTGACCGGTTTCTGCGGGTTCCCGCACGGAGTGACAGGCGGGTGTCAGCCCTTGAGCTCGGCCGCCACCAGCTCCGCGATCTGCACCGCGTTCAGCGCGGCGCCCTTGCGGAGGTTGTCGTTGGAGATGAACAGGGCCAGGCCGTTGTCCACCGTCTCGTCGCGGCGGATGCGGCCGACGTAGGACGGGTCCTGGCCGGCGGCCTGGAGGGGGGTCGGGATGTCGGAGAGCTCGACGCCCGGGGCCTCGGCGAGGAGCTCCGTCGCGCGCTCCGGGGAGATCGGGCGGGCGAAGCGGGCGTTGACCTGGAGGGAGTGACCCGAGAAGACCGGGACGCGCACGCAGGTGCCGGAGACCTTGAGCTCGGGGAGTTCCAGGATCTTGCGGGACTCGTTGCGGAGCTTCTGCTCCTCGTCGGTCTCGTTCAGACCGTCGTCGACGAGGTTGCCCGCGAAGGGCAGGACGTTGAAGGCGATCGGGCGCTTGTAGACGCCGGGCTCCGGGAAGTCGACCGCGCCGCCGTCGTGCGTGAGCTTGTCCGCGTCGGCGACGACCTTCTGCGCCTGCCCGTGCAGCTCCGCCACGCCCGCCAGGCCCGAGCCCGACACCGCCTGGTAGGTGGCGACGACCAGCGCCTGAAGCCCGGCCTCCGCGTCCAGCACCTTCAGCACCGGCATCGCGGCCATCGTCGTGCAGTTCGGGTTGGCGATGATGCCCTTGGGGCGGTCCGCGATCGCGTGCGGGTTCACCTCGGAGACGACCAGGGGGACCTCGGGGTCCTTGCGCCAGGCGGAGGAGTTGTCGATCACGACCGGACCCTGCGAGGCGACCTTCTCGGCCAGCGCCTTGGAGGTGGCGCCGCCCGCGGAGAACAGCACGATGTCCAGGCCGGTGTAGTCCGCCGTCGACGCGTCCTCGATCGTCACGCCGTCCAGGACCGTCCCCGCCGAGCGGGCCGAGGCGAACAGGCGCAGCTCGGTGACCGGGAAGGCGCGCTCCTTGAGGATGCTGCGCATGACCGTCCCGACCTGACCGGTGGCTCCGACGATTCCGACCCTCACGGCGACTCCTTCACCCGTTCCTTGTATGTCTGCGGCGTTTCCATCATGCGGCCGACCCGGGTCCACCTGTCCAATTCTTTGCGCCCCATGCCCGACAGCTGGGACGCGGACGAGTGATCAACGGTTGCGGAACTCCCGCCGCACCCCCGCTGAGCTGGAGAAATTCGCCCTACGGCCACCCCGTGCCGCAAGCTGTGCTGCACCCGCGCACGGGTGTGACGTACGCCTCGACAAAAGTTCTTCGCCCCCCGGCCGAACGTTTCCGTGCGCCGCGGCGTCGTAGAGGAAACGCGGTGAGGGGGTGGCTTGTGCTGCGCAGAAAGGCCCGCCGTGCCCAGGAGGACGATCACGGCGATCCCCTGGACGCGGCTCAGGAACGCCGGGTGCGGGCGGTGCTCGCCCTGGGCGGGGTGCCGCAGGCGGACCTGCTGGACGGGGTACAGCAGGTACGCCTGCGGCTGCTCGAGCGAGCGGCGAAGGGGTACGAGGCCCCGCGCGACGTCTCCGCGTGGGCGGCCGTCGTCGCCTCCAACCTGGCCATGGACTGGCACCGGGCCAAGAAACGCCAGGAGCGGCTCGGGGAGCGACTGTCCTCCCTGCGACAGCACGAGCAGCCCTCCGGCGAGGACACCAGCGTGCTCTCCCTCGCCGTCGCCCAGGGCCTCGACGAACTGCCGGACTCCCAGCGCCAGGTCCTCGTCCTGCGTTTCTACGCCGACCTGCCGGTCCGCTCGATCGCCCAGGAGCTGGGCGTCCCCGAGGGCACGGTCAAGAGCCGCCTGCACACGGCGGTACGGGCCCTGCGCGCCCGTCTGCACGAGGACGAGGTGGTGTGAGATGACCGCCGAACACGAGACCCACGAGTACGACGGCACCGACGCGCTCATGGCCGCGATCACCGGCGAGGAGCCGACCGCCGAGGCCCTGGCCGACGCCGCCTTCGCCGCCGAGCACCGCAGGGCCGTGGCCGATGTGGCGCTGCTGCGGGAGCGGCTCGGACTGATCGGGGACGCACTGGCCGAGGACCCACAGCCGCAGAGGAGGACGGTTCCGGTACGGGTGTCACGGCCCGCCCGGCCCCGGGTGCGCAGGTTCGCCACCGCCGGACTCGCCGTCGCCGCCGTCGCGGGCGTGCTGTCGGGCATGGGCTGGCTGCTGGCGCAGGGCGGGGGTGGCGTCGGCGACAGTTCGAGCAGCGACCAGGGCGCCAAGTCGGCCGACTCCGCCGCCCGTTCGCCCTTCTTCAGCGCCAACTACCTCGCCTGCAGCGCCCTGGTGGCCGAAGGCCAGGTCACGCGCGTGGAGAAGGTCACCGGCACCTCCGGCCGGGAGCGGGTCACTCTGCACATCACCCACTTGTACAAACCGAAGAAGGGGAGGAAGGAGATCACCTTCCTGCTCGACCAGGACACCGTCGCCAAGGCCCTCCACAAGGGCGACCACCTCCTGGTGGCGATCCCGCCGCACTCGGCCATCCCCGACCAGGTGGTCGTCGGCGAGAAGGCCGTCGCGTCCGAACGCGCCGGGATCACCCAGGCGTTGCCGGAGTCGGCCGACATCAGCTGCCCGTGACAGGGGAAGGGCGGGCGTCCCGCACGGACGCCCGCCCTCAGTGCTATGTCACATGTCACATGTCACACAGCACTACGGCGTGACCTTCTCGATCTTCACGCTGCCGAGGCCCGCCACCGTCCCGTTGCCGTTCACCAGCTGGACCTGGCCGAAGAACTCACGGCCCTCCGGGGCGGCCGCCGCGGCGGTGACGCTGCCGGAGACGGTCGCCGAGGCGCCCGTGGCGAGCTTGACCGGCGTCGAGTCGTCGACCGTGACCGTGCCCAGGGCGGCGGAGAAGAAGACGTCCTGGTAGTCGTAGGCGGTCGAGCCGGCCGGGACGGAGTAGCCCGCGACCTCGATGGTGTACGTACCGGCGGCGGGCGAGGCGAGGGAGACCGCCTCCTCCGAGTCGCCGTCGGCGGACGAGCCGACGACCGTGCCGGCGGCGTTCTTCACCGTCAGGTCGAGGTCGGCGGAGGCGTCGGAGACATTGCCGATGGCGACGTCCAGCGACTTGGCGCCCTCGGGCACCTCGACCGTGGTGACCTGGGTCTCGCCCTCCTTGATCGTCGGGCGGGCCGACTTGGCCGAGCCGAGCGGGCCGCCGACCAGCTTGCCGTCGATCGCGGCGAAGTTGTTCGTGACCTTCCAGGAGGCGGTGGCCGGGACGCCGACCTTGGCCTCGGGGACGGTCACCGTCTCCGGGTCGAAGGCGACGCCGTAGACGGCGACGTCCAGCTTGTACGGGTTGTCGAGCAGCGGCGAGGTACGGCGCGACTCGACCTCGATCTCCCAGACACCGGCCTGCGGGTCGGCGTAGGAACGGACGTCGGCCTTGCAGCCGTTGCCGTCGAGGTAGTTGTTGTAGCAGTACGGGGTGCCCGTGTTGTCGACCGGCACGCCGTACGGGTGGATCGCGATGAACCGCGTCTGGCTCTTGTCCTTCAGCCCGCCGATGGCCACTTCGAGGGACTTGGCGCCCTCGGGCACGGTCACGAAGTACGACTGCGAGCTGTTGCGCTGCACGGTGTTCGCGGCGGAGAAGGTGTGCTTCACCGGCGTCGAGACCACGACGGTCGTCAGGATCTGCTTGTCGACGCCCTCGGTCCTCGGGTCGTCGACGTCGAGGATCGCGCTCTTGATGCCGGCGGACCGCGGGTGCGCCTGCACCTTCACCGTGACCGGCTGGTTCAGCGGCAGCTTCACGTCGTCGTCGCCGAGGAGCTTGAAGGTGTCACCGGCGTTGTTCTCGAAGCGCAGTCTGTGCCGAACGGCCTTGTCCGGACCGGAGGTTCGGGTGACGGTGACGTCGTACGTCTTCTTGTCACCGGCCTTGAGGCCGCCCTCGCGGTCGTACAGACCGGTGCCGAAGCCCGGCGTCTTCAGCGCGTAGTCGATCGCGGTGTCGACGGGCGCCTTCACGGCGTAGTCATTGGACACGGCGTCGTGCGCGGTGGCGTCGTCGCGGATCGCGTCCCACGCGTCCACGATGTCGATGCGGCCCGCGCCTTCCTCGTACGCCTGAACACCCTTGATGTGGTGGGCGGTCGAGGTCAGGGCGGTGCGGAGCTTCGCCGGGGTGAGGTCGATGCCCTTCTGCTTGGCGGCGCTCAGCAGCAGCGCGGAAGCGCCCGTGGCCTGCGGGGACGCCATCGAGGTGCCCTGCAGCATCGAGTAGCCGGCCGGCAGCGAGTAGCCCGCCTCGGCCACCGGGGCGCCCGGCAGCCAGGTCTGGGTGGTGTTGATCGCGGCGCCGGGCGCGACGAGGGTCGGCGTGAAGCCGCCGTCCTCGCGCGGGCCCCGGGAGGAGAAGGGGAGGAGGGCGTACTTCTTCTCCACCCTGGAGCCGTAGTTGGCGGCCCAGGTCTCCTTGGAGATGCCGGCGCCGACGGAGATCACCTTGTCGGCGAGGCCCGGGTCGCCGATGGTGTTGGCGCCGGGTCCGGAGTTGCCGGCGGAGATCACCAGCTGGACGCCGTAGGTGTCGATGAGGCGCGTGTACAGCTCGGCGCGGGCGTTGTTGCCGTCGTTGAGCGCCGGGAGGCCGCCGATCGACATGTTGACGATGTCGACACCGCGGTTGACGACCAGGTCGATCATGCCCTCGGTGAGGGCGACGTTGGTGCAGCCGCCGGTCCAGGTGCAGGCGCGGGACGAGACGATCTTCGCGCCGGGTGCCGCGCCGTTCATCCTGCCGCCGAACAGGCCGTTGGCCGCGGTGATGCCCGCGACGTGCGTGCCGTGCTCGGACTCGATGACGCCGATGTTGACGAAGTCGGCCTTCGAACCGGAGGAGTTGTAGACGACGTCCTTGCGGATCTCGACGACGAACGGCTGCCGCTCGACGACGTCCGTCGCCGGGTTGTCGGTGCCGAAGTACCCGATCTGGAAGCCGTCCTTGTACGGCTTCATCGGGGTGTCGTCGCCGAAGTCGTTGTTGTTGTTCAGGTCGACGCGGACGGTCCCCGCGGCGGCGTCGTACAGCACGCCCCAGCTGTCCGTCGTGTCCCCGTCCCGGTTCGCGTCGCCCGCCGCGTCACCGCCGGTGGTGTACGACTCCAGGAAGGTGCTGACCTTGTACGAACCCGCCGGCGCCGTCCAGGTCTTGCCGCCGTAGGTGAAGGTGGGCCCCGAGACCGAGGTGAGCATCGGACGCCAGGTCCTGTCACCGTCGTTGACCGGGTCGGTCGCCGTCACCCAGTCGACGATCTTCCGCTCGCCCGTGGAGGTCTTCTGCAGCGCCGGGTGGCCGAGGTCGACGCCGGAGTCGAGGATGCCGATGGTGACACCGCGGCCGTCCGCCTTCGGGTGGTCCTTCACGAAGTCGACGGCGCCCGTCTCGAAGGACGGGTTGTACGGGTTCCTGGCGGGGGTCTTCTTGTCGGGGGCCGGATAAGTGGCCGCAGCCGACGAGGACTTGGCGGAGGACGCGACATTCGGGTCGTCCAGCGGTATCTCGTTGCGCAGGTCGATGCCGTGCACGGAGGAGAGCTTCGCGGCGGCGGCGATGGCCGAGTCCGCCTTGCCCGTCGGGACGGTGGCGCGGACGTAACCGAGCTTGTCGTACGTCCTGCCGACCATGCCGCCCTTGACCGCGTCCAGCTCCTTGGCGACCTGCTCGGTCCGGCCGGGGGCGGTGGCGACCATCATCGTGACGTTCTTGTCGCCGTCGGCCTTGGCCTCGGCGAGCAGGTCCGCGTCGTCGGAACCGAGCTTGTCCTCGGCGGACTTGACGGTGCCGTCCGAGGGGGCGGTGGTGGAGGGACCGTCGGCGGAGAAGGCCAGGGGTATCGGCCCCGCCGCGGAGAGCGCGGCGACGAGACCGGCGGCCACGGCTATGCGGGCCACGCGTCTCTGGGGGGTGAGGGTCATCGGCATCCCTTGTAGGTGAAAGTTTCCAGTGCCGGACGAGCGCACAGCTTTACCCAAGGGACAGTTGTTTGGGAAGTGTTGACCGAAACGATATGGACGTATGGGGAAAACCCGCTATGCACTTTAGGTGCATGAGTCGCCAATAGCGCCAAATCGCCCGGCGGTTCAGGATTGCTTCGAGCGCGCGTAATGGCGTGATGCCTCCGCCCGGTTTCCGCGGGCGGCCATGGAGCACCAGAGCCGGGTGCCGGTGTCCGCGCCGGAATACTCACCTGCCAATCCTCCGATCCCGGGCTAACTTCCCCCTGTGCGAAGGAAATTGAGGGTGGCGGCCTACGCCATGTGCGTCCGCGACGACCAACTCCTCCTGGCCCGCGGGACCGACGACGACGGCCGGCCCGAGTGGACCCTGCCGGGCGGCGGCATGGAACACGGCGAGGACCCCTACGACACGGTCCTGCGGGAGGTGGAGGAGGAGACCGGCTACCTGATCGAGATCACCGGCCTTCTGGGCGTCCACACGAACCGCTTCCACTTCCCCCGCCGCTTCGGCCGCGCCGTCGACCACCAAGGCCTGCGCCTGGTCTACGAGGGCCGCGTCACGGGCGGCGAACTCCGCCCCGAGATCGGCGGCTCGACGGACCTGGCGGCCTGGCATCCACTGGAGGAGGTGACAGGTCTGAACCGGGTGGGGCTGGTGGACATCGGACTGGCGCTGTGGCGGGACCGGCCGGTGACGGGCCATGTGACGGCGGCCACCCTGCAAAGCCCCGCGGAATAGCTTCACTACCCCGAAAGATGAACACGGAGTGACCGCCCCCGGGCCACCCGACGAGCACCTGCAAACGCACAGGGTGGCCCAAGATCCACGTACGGTGATCGGTGTCACCCGTTGCCGTCTCGTTCACGTGCAGGCCATTCCCGGTGCCAAGCATCCAGTACGAGCGGGAAGTTCGCGGAAGCGACGGCCCGCGACCACTGCCGACGCGTTCGCACTCGGGGAGATCGCGCCATGTCGCGCATACGCTCTGTCGTCGCCGCCACCCCGGCGATCAACCGCCGTACCGTCCTCGCCGCCACCGGCGCGGCGGCCGTCTCCGCAGGCGTCGGCTACGCCCTGCGGCCCACCGACAGCCAGGCCGCCACCACGGCCGCCGACGCCCACCAGGCCACCGTGGCGCACTCCCGCCAGGTCGAGGCCGCGCCCCTCGCGCCGTACACGAAGGGCACCACCCTCGCCGCGGTCGCCGCCCCGCGCACCAGCACGCCGTACCGCCGTCTCGGCGACGGCCCCGGCTGGACCCGTGTCGTACGCAGCGAGCTCGCCGCCCCCAAGTCGGGCCGCGCCGGCCGCCGTACCGCTCTCGCGGCCTTCGTGCAGCTCACCGACCTGCATCTGATCGACTCCCAGCACCCGTTGCGGCTGGAGTACCTGCGCTCGGCCGACCCGCACGCCTGGCGCCCGCACGAGGCGCTGACCGTGCAGGGGGCGATCTCGCTGGTCGAGCGGATCAACGCCCTGCGTGGGGCGCCCGTCACCGGCACGCCGCTGCACTTCGCCATGACCACCGGCGACAACACGGACAACAACTCGCGGACCGAACTCGAGTGGTTCCTCACCATCATGAGCGGCGGGAAGATCACGCCCAACTCCGGTGATCCGCGGCACTACGAAGGTGTCCAGAACAGTGGGCTGAAGCTGTACTGGCAGCCCGACTCCACCGTCCGCGACGGCGACAAGCAGCTCGGCTTCCCGCACCTCGACGGCTTCTTGGCCGCCGCCGTCCGCGAGGTCCGCAGCCCCGGCCTCAACCTGCCCTGGTACTCCACCGTCGGCAACCACGACGCCCTGCCGCTGGGCTGCTACGGCCACGGCGACTCCTGGCTCGCCGAGTACGCGGTCGGCGGCAAGAAGCTGATGACGCTGTCCGCGTCCGAGGCGAAGAAGCTCCAGGACCACATCAAGAACGGCAACGACCCGAAGGGCACCGCCTTCCGGGATCTGCTCAAGTCCCATGTGCGGGACATGCGTGCGGTCACCGCCGACGAGAAGCGGGCGCCGTACACCCCGACCGACTACCTCAAGGCCCACCTCGACCCGGCCCACCGCGGTCTCGGCCCGGTCGGACACGGCTACTCCTCCGCCAACCTCGCGGCGGGCACCCAGTACTACACCTTCCGCATCGCCGACGACGTCATCGGCATCAGCATCGACACCACCGACCCGGGCGGCCACTTCGAAGGCTCCATCGGGACGGCCCAGTTGAACTGGCTGGACAGGCAACTGCGGGACAACAAGGACTCGTACGCCATCGTCTTCAGCCACCACACCAGCAAAACGATGGACAACACCTCGCACGTCGACCCCGCCCGGCCGAACGAGCGACGCCACAGCGGCCAGGAGGTCGTCTCGCTCCTGGCGAAGCACGCCAACGTGCTCGCCTGGGTGAACGGCCACATCCACCGCAACGACATCACCCCGCACAAGGCGTCGGGGGGCCGTTCCTTCTGGGAGATCTCGACCGCCTCGCACGTGGACTACCCCCAACTCGCCCGCGTGATCGAGATCGCCGACAACAAGGACGGCACCCTCTCCCTCTTCACCACCCTGGTCGAGTCGGCCGCCCCGCACCGCACCGACTTCTCCGACCTCACCCAGACCGGCCTCGCGGCCCTCTACCGCGAGCTGTCCTACAACGCCCCCGGCGCCGCCAAGACCCTCGGCGGCGACCCGAACGACCGCAACACGGAGCTGGTGCTCAAGAAGGGCTAGGGCTGTTGCGCGCGTCGACGAGCGCCTCGCGCAGGCGTCGTACGGCCTCCTCCACCATGCCGTCCGCGAGGTTGCCGTATCCGAGGACCAGGCCGTGATCGGCGTGGTCCTCGGTGGCGTGGTAGCGGGCGAGGTCGGTGAGGAGGAGGGAGCGGGCGGCTGCGGCCGTGACCACGGCCCCGGTGTCCACGCCGGCGGGCAGTCGCAGGATGAGGTGCAGCCCGGCCGCGACCCCGGACACCGGTGCCTTCGGCAACCGCTCGGCGAGCGCCCGCACCAGTGCGTCCCGCCGCTCCCGGTACCGCTTCCGGCAGGCGCGCAGATGACGGTCATAGGCGCCGGACTCCAGCAGGTCGGCGAAGGCCAGCTGGTCGAGGGGCGGGGGCTGGGCCGCCGTCTGGTCGGCCAGATGCAGCTCGCGGGTCCAGCGCGGCGGCGCCACGAGCCAGCCGATGCCGAGCGCGGGAGACAGGATCTTGCTGAGCGACTTGAACAGGACGACCCGGGACGGGTCCATGCCCTGCAGGGCCGCGACCGGACGCCGGTCGTAGCGGAACTCCGCGTCGTAGTCGTCTTCGAGTACGACGCCGTCGACGTCGTCGGCCCAGCGCAGCAGGGCGGCCCGGCGCTCGGGGGCGAGCACGGTGCCGAGCGGGAACTGGTGTGCCGGTGAGGCCAGTACGGCCCGTAGGCCCGGCTGCCCGGCGAGGTCGTCGACGCGCAGCCCGCCCGCGTCCACCCGCACCGGCACCGGCTCCAGACCCGATGCGCGGATCACCTCGCGCAGCCGCGTCCAGCCCGGCTCCTCGCAGCCGACCGCGGTGATGCCGCGGGCGCGCAGGACCTGGCACAGACGCCGTACGCCGTCGGTGACGCTCGTGCACACCGTCACGTCCTCGGGGGTGGCGGACACCCCGCGGGAGCGGTTGAGATACGCGGCCAGGAGTCGTCGCAGCCGGGGGTGGCCGCCGGGCGGCGGATAGCCGAGCTCGGCGAAGGCCACGGTCGTCACCTGCGCGCGGACCGCCTCCGCCCAGCGGCGGCGCGGGAACGCCCGTAGATCCGGCAGACCCGGGGCCAGGTCGAAGCGGGCCACGGGCGCCGGGCGGGGCGCCCGGCCTGCCGCGTCGGCGTCCGCCGTGTTCGACCAGCGCACCCGGGTCGCGGAGCCGGTCCGCGCCTCCAGATACCCCTCGGCGACGAGCTGCCCGTACGCCTCGGTCACCGCCCAGCGCGAGACACCGAGGTCGGCGGCGAGCTGTCGGCTGGGCGGCAGAGCGGTACCGACCTCGATCCGCCCCGCCCTGATCGCCGTACGCAGGGCGCGCTTGACCCGCTCGTGCAGGGGGCCGGTGCCGTCCTGGCCGAGCTGGAGCAGGAGATCGCCCGTCAGACTGGGCGGATTGGTCTGTGATTCCCGCATGCTATTGGACAGTAGCAGCGAGCCATTTCTCCCTACCGTCGAACCATGGCAAACCTCGGACGCTCCCACCCGACCCGGCTCCACCAGCTGCTCTCCGGCGTCTTCGCGGACTGGTCCGCCAGGGCCGGTGTCTTCTCGGCGCTGCCGGACGCGCCGGTCGTGGCGGCGGCGGAAGATCGGCCGGAACCCGCTCAACCGGCCCGCGACGCGTCAACCCTCGCGCCACGACCCGTGTCTGTCTCCCCCGAAGCCGGCCCGGCGATGAGGGGGAAGACATGCGTGTACGTACGGCCCTGGTGGCGACGACGGCAGTGGCGCTGACCGCCGCCCTGACCGGCCCCGCCCTGGCGGCGACGCCCGCCCACGACCACGCGGCGACCCGCGCCGCCATCGAGGCGGCGGTGCGCGACGGTGTACCCGGCGTCACGGCCACGGCGAAGGACGCGCACGGCACCTGGTCGGCGACCGCGGGGGTGGGCAACACCGGGACGGGCAGGCCCCGTTCGGCCCGGGACCGCTACCGCGTCGGCAGCGTCACCAAGACCTTCGTGGCGACGGTGGTGCTCCAACTGGAGGCCGAGGGGCGGCTCTCGCTCGACGACACCGTGGAGAAGTGGCTGCCGGGCGCGGTACACGGCAACGGCCACGACGGCAGCCGGATCACCCTGCGCCAACTCCTCAACCACACCAGCGGCGTCTTCAATTACACCCAGGACGACGATTTCGCCACCATGTACTTCCTGAAGGACGGCTTCTTCAAACACCGTTACGACCCCAAGACGCCCGAAGACCTCCTCGCGGTCGCGATGGCGCACAAGCCGAACTTCGAGCCGGGCACCTCCTGGAGCTACTCCAACACGAACTATCTGCTCGCGGCGATGGTGATCGAGAAAGTCACCGGCCATTCCTACGGCGCCGAAATCCGCGACCGCGTCATCGCCCCGCTCCACCTGACCGGCACCTCGGTCCCCGGCACCCGGGTCACCGTCCCGCAGCCCAGCAGCCGCGCCTACTCCACCTTCAGGTCGACCACGGGTTCGGCCTACGACGTCACCACCCTCAACCCCGCCATCGCCTACGGATCGGGCGAGATGATCTCCGACTCCGCCGACCTCGACCGCTTCTACCGGGCCCTGCTCACCGGTCGCCTCCTCCCGCCCCGCCGGCTGCGGGAGATGAGGACGACGGTGGCGGCGGAGGGCGGCGCCCGCTACGGCCTCGGCCTGATGGACCGCACTCTCTCCTGCGGGGTCCACGTCTGGGGCCACGACGGCGGAATCCACGGCTCGAAGACGGAGGCGGTGGTGACGGCCGACGGCCGGCACTCGCTCGCCTTCAACTTCAACGGGGACTGGGCGGGGGACAGCGACGCGGTGATCGAGGCCGAGTTCTGCGGCAAATGATCCGCGATTCACACGTCCGTGTAAACGAACGCCGGGTGTAATCGAGAGGACTCCGACACGAAGCGCCGAGTTAATCCGTACGCAATATTCATGCCGCCTCATATCGGCTAACCCGCAGTTCTCGGGGATGGCTCGATTTGTCGCAAGGCGGGTGGTCGTGTGCGTGCGAGGCGCGGACTGCACGTGCTCTCGGTCTACGAGGGCTTCTTCTCCGGCGGAGCCCGGATCGTTCATACCGACGTCGTCCTCGGACTACAGGAGGGTGACCAGCATCATCGCGTGCTGAGCATCCATGGTGAGGTGCATCGCGAGGCCACTCGGCAGCGGATGGAGGACGACGCCTGCTACCGGTCGCTGACCGGGGCCGGCGTCGGCGTCACGTCGCTGGGGCGGAGCTTCGGTCCGGGCGGGGCGAGCGGGGATCCGGCCGTTTTCACCGGCCCGGAACTGGCCGATACGGCGCGGGCGACGGCGGACGCGGATGTGATCCTTTCGCTGAAGGAGCAGCCGCTGAGGCTCCTGAACCAGGCCGGCCTGCCCCGCCGCCCCGTCGTCGTCTGCCTCCACCGCTCCGACCCCGAGAACCAGGGCGCCGCCCTGGACGAGCTGAAGGCGGCCATCGCCGACGGCACGGTCGTCGCCTGCGTGTGCTGCGCCGAGTCGACACGGGCGGCGTACGAGGCGGCGGGGGTGCCGGGGGAGCTGTTGCACGTCATCCCGAACGGGGTGGATCTGCTGCGCTTCCGTCCCGACCCGGCTCGCAGACTGGCGCTGAGAGCCGGGCTGGGGATTCCGGCCACGGCCCCGGTGGTCGTCTTCGCCGCCCGCTACGACGCCATGAAGAACGTCCCGCTGTTCCTGCGGGCGGCGAGGGAGTGGCTGGCGCGGGAGCCCGAGGGGCATGTGCTGATGTGCGGCGCTGGGATGACGCCGGTCAACCTTGGCCTGGACGCGGACATCTCGGTCGCGTTCGGGGAGGACCGGGGGCGTGCGGGCAGGGTGCATCTGCTCGGCGTACGGCACGACATGGAGCAGGTGTACGCCGCGGCGGACGTGGTGGCGCTGACGTCGTCCTGGGGTGAGGCGGCGCCCCTGTGTCTCGTCGAGGGCATGATGTGCGGCGCCGTACCGGTCGCGACGGACGTCGGCGACAGCGCGGCGATCGTGGCGGGGCACGGCTTCGTCACGCCGCCGGACCCGGTGGCGATCGCGCAGGCGTGGAGCGAGGCGGTCACCGCCAGGACCGACCTCGCGCCGGCCCTGGCGGCCGGCAGGGAACGGTTCAGCCGGACCCGGATGATCGCGGCCTACGCCGCGCTGATCGACGGGGTGCATCTGCAGGCGACGATGCCGCCGGCGCTGCCCGAGCCGTTGTGAGGGACGGTCGGAGGGTGCCGATGAACGCCGTCCAGGCTTCCGCCGGGAGGAGGAGAGCGGGCCCCGGGGGGTTCTTGCATCGCTCCGGTGCCGCGGCCGGACAGGCCCTGGCGTAATTCGCTTGCTCTGGCCACGGGTCCACGCTGCACTGTGGCCGGACACCATGCGTCCTGGTGCCGGTACTTCGAGGAGGCAGCGGCGGCAATGGAGATTCGTTCCACGACCGATGAGGACCTGGACGTCTTCGTCGACACAGTCCATGCCGCGTTCGGGCAGTTCCCGGGAACGCCGGTCGAGGGCGGCGGGCTCTGGTGGTCGGCGCTCGAAACGGACCGCTGCCTGCTCGCCCTGACGGCGGACGGGCGGCCCGTCGGCACCGCCGCCGCGTACTCCTTCGAGCTCACCCTGCCCGGTGAGACCCTCGTCCCGGCCCCCGGGGTGACCGCCGTCGGCGTCCTGCCCTCGCACCGGCGCCAGGGCGTGCTCAGCGCGATGATGCGGCATCAGCTCGCCGAGTTGCGGGCCCGCGGGGAGTTCCTCTCCGTGCTGCTGGCCTCCGAGGCCGTGATCTACGGCAGGTTCGGCTACGGACCGGCGACCTACACGGCGCAGCTGACGGTGCCGCGCCACAAGGCCGCCCTCGGCGTCCCCCGGGCACAGGCACTGGCCGACGCACCGGCGACCGGCCCGGACAACGGCTCGGTCGAAGTGCTGCGTCGTGCCGAGTGCGGAGAGATCCTGGAAGAGGTCTACGACCGGTACCGCCGCGCCCAGCCCGGTGCGCTGTCCCGGCCGCACCGGTGGTGGGCCCTGCGCGCGGGGCAGCCCCCGATCGCGCCGACGCCGCGCTACGTCGCCGTCCACCGTGACGCCGACGGTGTCCCGGACGGATACGCCAGCTACTCGATCGGCGAGCCCCGGACCTTGACGGTCGACGAGACCATCGCCACCGACGACGCCGTCTTCACGGCCCTGGCCCGGTTCGTACTCGGACACGACCTGGTCTCTCAGGTCGTCTTCAAGCACGTCCCGCCCGGGCACCCGCTGCGCTGGCAGCTCGCGGACTACCGCGCAGGCGAGGTGAGCGGCGACATGGACTGGCTCTGGGTGCGGTTGCTGGACGTCCCGCGGGCGCTGACCGCGCGCGGCTGGTTCACCGACGGCGAGCTGGTCCTCGACGTCGCGGACCCGTTCCTCGACGAGCATGGCCGCCATCTGCTGACCGTCCGGGACGGCAAGGCCGACTGCGTCCCGACGGACCGGGAGCCCGACCTGTCCCTGGACGTGCGCGACCTGGGCTCGGTCTACCTCGGCGGCACCGCCCCGAGCACGCTCGTGCGTGCCGGACACATCCGGGCCCACCGCCCGGGGGCGGCCACCCTCGCCGACGCCCTCTTCCGCGCCGAGCGCTCCCCGCACTGCCTGCACTGGTTCTGACCGCGCGCTCACCGGCCGCTCCCACCGCTGGGACGGCCACTCGTTCCGCGAGTCCGTGTGCATGAGGAGGGGCCGCCCGGTACCTCCGGCGGCCCCTCCTCTCCCCTCCTGATGCCCGTCCCGGTCCGTCACCCCCGGGGCAGCACCACGACATACGCGGCCGGGTCGCGGTCGCCGGACGCCATCAGGGCCGTGCGGACCACCGCCGCCTGCTGGTCCATCGCGTCCCTCAGCTTCTTGGGGGTGATGTAGACGACCGTGATGCCGAGGCGCTCCAAGGTCTCGCGCTTGCGGGCGTACTCCGACCACATCGCGTCCTCGTCCTGGCGGGGAGCGCGGGTGTCCAGTTCCACTGCGACCGCCTGCTCCGGCCAGTACGCGTCCAGGCCGCCCAGAGAGGGGCCGCCCGGCAGGCGGAGGTCCACGTTCCAGATCGGGTCGGGAAGACCGTACTCCTGGACCATGCGGTAGAGGCGGTCCTCCGCGATCGCCCGGCCCCAGGCCAGGAGGGAGTCGACCGCGTCCACGACATGCGGCCGGCTCAGCAGCTTGGCGTTGTTCAACTCCCTTACCACCGCCGCCGGTTCGCAGTGCCCGCCGCGTACCGCCTCGGTGAGCAGCCGGCGTACAGCGCCCGCGTCCGAGAGTTCCGAGACCGCGTCGGCCAGCGCGCGGGACGCCGGTGCGATCGGAACTCCCGTCACCTGCTGGGGGGTGGGGAGAGCCGGTGTGCGGACGATGCGCGCGCAGCCCGTCGAGCGGAGACGGCGCAGACGCGGGACCAGTACGTCGATCTTCTCCACCGACAACAGGGGAGGCGCGGAGGTGAAGCCGTGCAGCGTCAGTGCCGCCAGGCCCGTGATCATCACCTCCGCGTAGACCGAGCGGTGCGGGTCGTCCGCGTTCGGCTGGGACGGAACACCCGGCGCCGACTCCCGTGCCGCGTACATCAGCACCGCGTGCAGCCGCTCCTCGCTGGTCGGCGGGCCCGAGTGGAGCAGGAAGACGCCGGGGAGGATCTGCTGCCACGGGCCGCCGGGGCGGCACTGTTCGTTCATCTCCGCCGACGAGACGCCGTGTGCGCGCAGTTGGGCCGTCGTGAGGACGCGGCGGTGCACTTCGGCGAGGTGGCGGAGGGGGCGGGGAGAGGCCGGGGGGAGCGGGGTGTTGTGGTTCATGGCGATGAGGTTCCCGCGCCGGGTCCGGCCCGTAACCGCTGTTACACGCCTGTCGGCAAATACGGACAAGGAGGTACTAAAGGACGGGTGTTCGGATGCCGAGTGGGCACCGAAAACCCCTGGTCCGTTCGGGTGTGGACCAGGGGTTACGGCTGCTATTGCCTGAATTCCGTAACGGTGACGGGCCGCTCAATCATTGGCCAATGATCAGGCCGCACCGGCGCCCGCGTCGCAGGCCTGGCCCCGCAGCCCCCGCGCCAGGTCGTCCCGCGCCTCCAGCACCAGCCGCCGCAGCGCCGGTGCAGAGTCCTGGTGGGCCGACAGCCACGCGTCCGTCGCGTCCAGCGTCTCCTGCGAGTCCTGCAGCGAGGGGAACAGGCCCCCGACCACGTCCATGCCGATCTGGATCGACCGGTCCTGCCACACCCGCTCGATCGCCTCGAAGTACTTCGAGACATACGGCGCCAGCAGCGGGCGCTGCGACGACTGGCCGAAGCCCGCGATCGTCGCCCCCACCAGCGCGTTGGACAGCGCGTCCGACTCCACCACCTGGGCCCACGCCTGCGCCTTCACCGCCTCCGAGGGGCGCGAGGCCAGGCAGCGGACCTGGTGACGCTTGCCGGACGCCGTGTCGTCACGGGCCAGTTCGGCGGCCAGCTCCGGCTCGCCCACCACGCCGTGCGCCGCCAGTGGCTCCAGGAACGCCCAGCGCAGCTCCTGGTCGACCTCCAGCCCGTCGATCTTCTCGGTGCCCTCCAGCAGCCCCCGCAGCAACTGCAGCTCCGCCGGCGCCGACGCCACCACCGCGAGGAAACGCGCCCACGCCAGCTGGTGCTCGCTGCCCGCCTCGGCCGCCCGCAACTCGCGCAGCGCACCCTCGGCCAGCAGCCGCTCGCCCTCCGGACGCCAGGCCGGCGCCGCGTAGTTGACCAGCGCCGAGTTCGCCCACGCGTGCAGCATCTGCAGGACGCCGATGCTCGACTCACGGCCCGAGAAGCGCAGCACGATGTCCACGAACTCCCGCGCCGGCAGCAGCGCGTCCCGCGTCATGTTCCACAGCGCCGACCAGCACAGGGCACGGGCGAGGGGGTCGGTGACATCGCCGAGGCCCGCGTTCAGCGTCTCCAGGGAGCCCGCGTCGAAACGGATCTTGCAGTAGGTGAGGTCGTCGTCGTTGACCAGGACCAGCTCCGGGGCCTCGGCACCCGACAGCTCCGCCACGACCGTACGGGCGCCGTCGACATCGACTTCGGCCCGTGCGTAGCGCGCGAGAACGCCTGACGCGTCCCGTCGGTAGAGCCCCACCGCGACCCGGTGCGGCCGCAGCTCGGGGTGCGACTCCGCCGCCTCCTGGACGACCGCCAGCTCGTCGACGCGACCCTCCGCGTCCAACAGCACCTGCGGAGTGAGGGAGTTGACGCCCGCCGTCTGGAGCCACGCCCGCGCCCATGTCACCATGTCGCGGCCGCTGGTCTCCTCCAGGACCGACAGCAGGTCGCCGAGGCGCGTGTTGCCGTACGCGTGCCGCTTGAAGTAGCGCCGCGCGCCCTCCAGGAACGCGTCCCGACCGACGTACGCGACCAACTGCTTCAGTACGGACGCCCCCTTGGCGTACGTGATGCCGTCGAAGTTGAGCTTGGCGTCCTGGAGGTCGCGGATGTCGGCGGTGATGGGGTGGGTGGAGGGGAGCTGGTCGGCGCGGTAGGCCCAGGCCTTGCGGCGGTTGGCGAAGGTGATCCAGCCGTCGGTGAAGCGGGTGGCGCCGACCAGCGAGAACGCGCCCATGAAGTCGGCGAAGGACTCCTTGAGCCACAGGTCGTCCCACCACTCCATGGTGACCAGGTCGCCGAACCACATGTGCGCCATCTCGTGCAGGATCACGTTGGCCCGGCCCTCGTAGGAGGCCTGGGTGACCTTGCCGCGGAAGATGAACTCCTCGCGGAAGGTGACCAGTCCGGGGTTCTCCATCGCACCGAGGTTGTACTCGGGCACGAACGCCTGGTCGTACTTCCCGAAGGGGTACGGGTAGTCGAAGTGGTCGTGGAAGAAGTCCAGGCCCTGCTTGGTGACGAGGAAGACGTCGTCCGAGTCGAAGTAGGGGGCCAGGCCCTTGCGGCACAGGGCGCCGAGGGGGACACGGAGCGTCGTGCCGTCCTCGAAGGTGCGCTCGTAGGAGTCCGTGACGTAGTGATAGGGGCCTGCGACGACGCAGGTGATGTACGTCGAGATCGGCTTGGTCTCCGCGAAGCGCCAGACGCCGTCCGCCCGGTCGCCGCTGCCGTTGCTCCAGACCGTCCAGCCCTCGGGTGCCCGCACCTCGAACCGGTAGGGAGCCTTCAGGTCCGGCTGCTCGAAGTTGGCGAAGACGCGGCGGGAGTCGGCCGGCTCGTACTGGGTGTAGAGGTAGACCTCGCCGTCCTCGGGGTCGACGAAGCGGTGCAGGCCCTCGCCGGTGCGGGAGTAGGCGCACTGGGCGTCCACGACCAGCTCGTTCTCCCCGGCGAGGTCCTCCAGGAGGATGCGGGAGCCGTCGAATACCTGGCCGGGGTCGAGGTCCTTCCCGTTGAGTGAGACGGATGTCACACTCGGCGCGATCAGGTCGGCGAAGGTGGTGGCGCCGGGCTCGTTGCTGCGGAAGCGGATCGTGGTGACGGACCGGAACGTGCGCGGGCCCTCCCCGTTCTCCTCGCCCACCGCCGAACGCAGATCCAGGGACACCTCGTACCCGTCGACGGACAGCAGGGCGGCCCGCTCCCGGGCCTCGTCACGGGTCAGATTCTCACCGGGCACGGGCAGCGCTCCCTCGGCTGGTGTTCGGTATGTGGACAGGGCTGATCCTGCCATGTGGCGCTGACACCAGGTATGCGGGAATGCGGGAATGCGGGAATGGGGACGGGGACGACCGGTGTTGCCGGTTGAAACGAACACTTTTCCTAGGAGAGCCATGTCCGAGACCGCGAGCACCTCCGCCGCGAAGACTCCCGTCGACTTCTGGTTCGACCCGCTGTGCCCCTGGGCCTGGATGACCTCCCGGTGGGTGCGGGAGGTGGAGAAGGTCCGGGACATAGAGGTCCGCTGGCACATCATGAGCCTCGCGGTGCTCAACGAGGACAAGATCGACCAGCTGCCCGAGGAGTACCGGGAGATGCTCGCGACCAAGGCGTGGAAGCCGGTCAAGGTCGTGACCGCGGCCTGGCAGAAGCACGGCGCCGACGTCCTCGGCCCCCTCTACACCGCGCTCGGCACCCGCATCCACAACAACGGCGAGGGCCCGACGGTCGAGGCCATCGCCGGTGCGCTCGCGGACGTCGGCCTGCCCGCCGACCTCATCGACTACGCCGACCAGGACGACTTCGAGTACGACGCCGAACTGCGCGCCTCCCACAAGGAGGGCATCGAGAAGGTCGGCCAGGAGGTCGGCACCCCCGTCATCGCGGTCCCCGGCCCCGACGGCGAGCAGATCGCCTTCTTCGGCCCGGTCGTCACCCCCGCCCCCAAGGGCGAGGAGGCCGCCCGACTCTGGGACGGCACCCTCGCCGTCGCCTCGGTCCCGGGCTTCTACGAGATCAAGCGCACGCGGACCAAGGGGCCGGACTTCAGCAACCTGTAGGGCGCCTGCACGGGGAAGTCCCCGCCGTCCCGCCAGGGCGGATTCCGGACGTCACTTCTCGGCGGCCTCCTCCTTCTCGTTGCCGAACTTCTCGGGGAGGAGGCCGCGGTCGTGCAGATGGCCGGCGCGGAAGTACGTGCGGCAGCCGGCCGCGGTGCAGCGCCAGAGGTCGTCCACGAAGTGGCGGGCCCCCTTCGCCTCCCGGACCGCCGCCTTCTCGTCGTCGTGGAGCTTCCGGAACTCCTGCATCGAACCGCAGTTCGGGCATGCCCGGGTCCTCGTCATCAACCCCTCCTTGCGCTCACCGCCAGGTCAGGGAAGTAGTACAGCGCGTACGCGGCGACGGCGCGCCCGAAATGGCCCGATCCGGTCATGCGCGGGCGCGGCCTCGCGCCTCTTTCAGGCGGGCGAGATGGTTCTCGTACGCCTTCGTGTAGTACGCCGCCCGTGCCGCGTCCGGCTCCACGACCGCCGTCGGCTCGGTCCAGGCGGCCGTGTCCAGGGTGACGCCGTACCGCTCGGCCGCCGCCAGCACCGCGCCCCGGGCGCCGACTTCACCCTCGACGACCCTCAGCGGACGGCCCAGGACGTCCGCCAGCAGCCGCATCCACGCGGGGCTGCGCGTGCCGCCCCCGCACACCGCCAGCGAGCCGGTCAGGCCCGCAGCCTCCAGACAGTGGCGAGCCGCGAAGCCGATGCCCTCGCAGGTCGCGCGGATCAGGTCGGCCTTCGTCGACTCCAGACAGACCCCGGTGAGTTCGGCACGCAGATGAGGCTCGACGAAGGGGGCGCGCTCGCCGGACGGGGCGAAGTACGGCAGGACGCGGACGCCGTTCGCGCCGGGCGGGGTGTCGGCCAGCAGGGCGTCGACCTCCTCGTGGTGGACGCCGGTCGTCGACAGCACCCAGTCCAGGGCCGCCGTGCCGACCATCGCCGGCATCGCGCGCAGCCAGTGACCGGGGCGGTCGGTGGAGATGTACAGGCCCGCCGGTTCGCCGGTCAGATCGAGATCGGTCGTGGCGACGAGGCCGGCCAGGCACGTGCCGACGATCAGCAGCCCGTCGCCGGGGCTCGTCACGCCCGCACCCAGGGCACAGGAGGGGAGGTCGTACGGGCCGTTCGCGAGCCGTGTGCCGGGCGGCAGACCCTCGCCGCGCGCCTCGGCCGTGACGATCGGGTCGCCGATCGGGGCGAGGAGGCCCCGGCGGTGGGTGAGGCCCAGGAGCTCGACGACCCGGTTGTCGTAGGTGCGGGTACGGGGGTCCAGGAAGGGCATGGACGCGTCGGACACATCGGTCGTCGGCGGGGCCCCGGTCAGCCGCCGGAACACCATGTCCTTGCAGTACAGGGCCGTCGTCGCCGCGTCCAGGGACTTCGGTTCGTAGCGGTCGAGCCAGGCCAGCAGGGGCCCTGGGCAGCCCGGGAACATGGCGCTTCCGGTGCGCCGGAAGACGGTCTCGAAGGTGCCGTCCGCCAGCCACTGGTCGAGCAGTTCAGCGGCGCGCCCGTCCATCCAGGAGGCGGCGGGGCGGACGGGGTGGCCTTCCTCGTCGACGAGCCAGACGCCGTCGCCCTGGCCGGTCAGTCCGGCCAGCTCGATGGGGTGCGGCAGGCGGGCGGTGAGCGATTCCAGTACGGCGACGACAGCCGCGTACACCTCCTCCATGTCCTGCTCGACGACACCCCCCTGCAGCGCGAGCCCCACCGGCCTTGATTCGACGGCGAGTGCCCGCCCCGCACCGTCGAACGCGGCCGCCTTCACCAGGGACGTGCCCACATCGATACCGACGTACATCTCGCCTCCAGGCTCAGGTCAGACAGTGCGCCAACGTCTCGCCACGCGCCCAGCGCCCCACTTCCTCGGCGGCGATCCGCGCCGCCTTCTCCGCCACGGCGCGTGAGGCCCCGCCCAGGTGCGGGGTCATGACCAGGCGGTCGCGCAGGGCGAACAGACGGGAGCCCGGGGGGACCGGCTCCCGCTCGTACGTGTCCAGTGCCGCCGCCGACAACCGGCCGCTCTCCAGGGCGTCGCACAGCGCGTCCTCGTCCAGGAGAGGGCCGCGGGCCGCGTTCACGACCACCGAACCCCGGGGGAGAAGAGCGAGTTCGCGGGAGCCGATCAGGCCCCGGGTCTCGGGGGTGAGGCGGGCGTGGAGGGTGATCACCCGGGAGCGGCGCAGGAGTTCGTCGAGGGACGACACGCGCAGGCCGTGGATCTCGCCGCGGACATAGGGGTCGTGGACCATCACCTGCGCGCCGAAGGCGCAGAGGGCACGGGCCACGCGGCTGCCCACCGCGCCGTAGCCGACGAGTCCGACGGGGAGGTCTTCCAGCTCCAGGCCGCTGTGTTCGTAGGTGTAGTACGTCGCCCCTTCCCAACTCCCCTGGCCGGCGAGGAGGTTGTGGACCTGAGGGATGCGGCGCAGTGCCGACAGCATCAGGCCGACCGTGAACTCCGCCGTTGCGGCGGCGTTGCGGCCGGGGGCGTAGCAGACGCGGACGTCGTTGATCTTCGCCGCGTCCAGGTTGACGTTCACCGGGCCGCCGCGGCAGACGACGACCAGACGGAGGGCGGGGCAGGACTCCAGGACGCGTTCGGTCACCGGGCCCATCTGGGTGACCAGCACCTGGGCGCCCGCGAGCGCCTCGATCAGCCCGTCCTCGGCGTCGCTGGCCTCCGTCACCTCGGCCACCGGGCCGAAGGGCTCCAGTGGCCAGCCGAGCTTCAGTTCGCGGACCTCACAGGGGAGTTCGGCGTCGAGCGCCGCCCTGATCAGCGACGGCAGGATGAAGTGGTCGCCGGCCGCCAGGACACGTACAGGATCGCTCATCGCAGGGACTCTCCCGTCTCGGCGTCGAAGACGTGGGTGTGGTCGGGATCCGCGGTGACATGGACCCGCTCGTCGTGGGCCAGCCGCACCTCGGGGTCGGTGAGGACGACCAGGGGGCGTTCGACGCCGTCGAGGGCGAGGGTGGCGATGCCCGCCTCCAGGAGGGGTTCGTGGGCGACGACCCTGGCGGGGAGGCCTGCGTCGCCCGCGAGGGTCAGGTCCTCCGGGCGGATGCCGACCACAACCTCGCGGCCGGAGGGGAGCGGGAGGGGAAGCGGGAGGTGGACCGCGCGCGACAGGCGGGCCCGGCCGTCTTCGGCGGCGACCCCCGGCAGCAGGTTGATCGCCGGTTCGCCCACGAAGTCCGCCACGAACAGGTTGGCGGGGCTGTCGTAGATCTCGTACGGGGTGCCGAGCTGCTGGATCACGCCGTCCCGCATGACGGCGATGCGGTCGGCGAGCGAGAGCGCCTCCTCCTGGTCGTGGGTGACGAGGATCGTCGTATGGCCCAAGTCCCGCTGGATGCGCTTGAGTTCCCGGCGGGTGGTGTCGCGTTGGGCCGCGTCGAGATGGGAGAGGGGCTCGTCCAGCAACAGCACATCCGGTTCGCGGATCAGGGCCCGGGCGAGCGAGACGCGTTGTTTCTGGCCGCTGGACAGGCCCGCCGGGTGGGCGTCCAGGACGGTGGTGAGATCGACCCGCTCGGCGATGTCGGCGACCTTGCGGGCGACTCCCCTGCGGTCGCTGCCCCTGCGTGCCCTCAGGCCGAACGCCAGGTTCTCCGCCACCGTGAGCGGGGGATAGAGGGCGTAGTTCTCGAAGGCGACCCCGATGTTGCGGGCCTGGGCCGGACTTCTGATCACCGACCTGCCGCCGACCAGGATGTCCCCGCCGGTCACCGCCTCAAGTCCGGCGATCATGCGCAGGGTGGTGGACTTGCCGCAGCCGGAGGGACCCAGCAGGCCGAGCAGCTCACCGGAGTCGAGGGACAGGTCGATCCCGCGTACGGCGTCCACCGGCGGGCGGCCCCGCGAGCGGTACGTCTTGCGCAGATCACGTAGCTCCAGCTCGGTCATCCTCGCTGCCCCCTCTCTTGTCGCTCGTTCGCCTCCGGGGCGCTGCAGCCGGTGTCGGCTCACTCGCCGGCGCCGTCGCGCAGACCTCGTAGCGGACCTTGTGCTCGTCCAGGTCCCGCAGCGCCTCCGCGGACGCCCCGTCGTCGACCAGCAGCAGGTCGAAGCGGGAGAGCGGGACGACCCGGTGCAGGGCGGTCCGGGCGAGCTTGGTGTGGTCGATCAGCAGGACATTGCGGGCGGCCGCATCGAGCATGGCCCGCTTCACCGACACGATGTGCTGCTCCTGGTGGTAGGCGTAACCGCCGTGCACGGCCGACGTGGACGCGAAGCAGACGTCCACCCGGAGGGACTGGACGGCCTCGACGCAGGAGACGCCGAGGAAGGAGGAGTGCAGGGGGTCGTAGTCGCCGCCGAGGGCCATCAGATGGATGCCTCGCTGGTCGGAGAGGAGGTTGATGGCCTCCAGGAAATTGGTCACGACCGTGAGGGGGGTTATCTCGCCGAGGCGGAGACGGCGGGCTATTTCCAGCGTGGAGGTGGAGTCGTCCAGCATGATCGCCATGCCGGGTTCGATGAGCCCCAGGGCGTGCTCGGCGACGGCCGCCTTCTCGGCACGCATGGTCTTGAGGCGGTACTGGACGTTCGACTCGAAGACGCCGGACGGCTGGGCCGTCACTCCGCCCCTGAACTTCCTTACGATCCCCTGCCGTTCGAGCTCGTCCAGGTCACGATGGATGGTCATCAGGCTCACTCCGAAGCGCTCGGCGAGTTCGGCCGCGGTCGCCGAACCGTCCGCCAGGACCTGCTCGGCCATGGCGGCCTGGCGGGCCGCGGGTCCCTGTTGTGCACCGGTGTTGCCGCTCATCGTGTCCCGATCCGTCGTCCTGGGCGCTTTGGCCGGTCGGCCTCGAACAGCAGCAGGTTCTCAGGTCGGACCGTCAGCCGTACCGGATCGTCGGGGCGCAGTCCGGCCGTGTCGCCGCGCGGGGCGACGAGGGAGGCGTGCTGTTCGCCGAGACGGACGGTGACCTCGACGCTGCGGCCGAGCACTTCGGTGACGTAGACCGTGCCGGTGAGCTCGTGACCGGCGGCGGTGAGGGAGAGGTCGCGGGGGCGGACGCCGACCAGTACGTCCGCGCCGGTCGGCGCCTGCGCGCGGACCGGCAGCTCGACCTCTCCGTCCGCCGAGCGGAAGCCGCCGTCCTCCGTGACGGTGCCGGGGAGGAGGTTGATCCGGGGGCGTCCGAAAGCCCGGGCGACCTCGGTGTCGTACGGCTGGTGCCAGATTTCCTCCCGGGTGCCTGTCTGCACGATGCGTCCGTCGCGGATCACGCCGATCCGGTCGCCGAGTGCCAGGGCCTCCACGGAGTCATGGGTGACGTAGAGGGTGGTCGTGTGCTGGACCGCGCCGATCGCCTTCAGCTCGGCGCGCATCTGCTGACGGAGTTTGGCGTCGAGGTGGGAGAGGGGTTCGTCGAGGAGGAAGGCGCGGGCCGGCCGGACCAGGACGCGGCCGAGGGCGATGCGTTGGCGTTGACCGTTGGAGAGTTGGCCCACCGGGCGGTCCAACAGGGCGCTGATACCGAGGAGTTCGGCGATCACGCCGATGCGCTCGCGGGCCTCGGCCGCCGGGAGGCGGTGGCGCGGGGAGCGGAGCGGGGAGGCCAGGTTGTCGTACGCGGATCGGTGCGGGTAGAGGGCGTAGCTCTCGAAGCACATCGCCACGCCCCGGTCGTAGGGCTCCACGCCCCGCATGTCCTCGCCGTCGAGCTCGACGGTCCCGGAGTCGGGCTGTTCGAGGCCGGCGACGGTCTTGAGGGTTGTCGTCTTGCCGGCACCGGACGGGCCGAGGAGACAGAAGAACTCCCCTTCGCGGACGTCGAGTTCGAGGCCGTCGAGGGCCACGGTCTTCCCGTAGGACTTCCGGATCCCCAGCAGCCGGATCATGACTTCACCGCCCCGAAGGAAAGCCCCCGCACCAGATACCGCTGGATGGTGAGGGCCAGGAGGAGCGGCGGTACGACGGAGACGAGGGCCGCCGCTGCCGTGAGGTTGTACTTGGGGCGGTCGCCGCCCAGGAAGGACAGTGCGCCGACGGTCACCGTCTGGGCCTCGTTGGAGGTGAGGATGAGAGGGAAGACGAAGTTGTTCCAGGCGAAGATGAAGGCGAGCAGCGAGACCGCCGCGATGCCCGGCTTCACCAGCGGCAGTGCCACCTTGAAGAACGCCTGCTTGCGGGTGTACCCGTCCAGCAGGGCCGCCTGCTCCAACTCCGGTGTCAGATCGGCGAAGTAGGACCGCATGATCCACACGATGAGGGGGAGGGTGACGAGTTGGAGGACCCAGATCATGCCGACGTACGTGTCGAAGAGGCCGAGCTTCTGGTAGAGCACGAACAGCGGGATGATCACGGTGAGTTCGGGCGCGAACCGGAACGACAGCAGCGTGAACATCAGGTTCTCGGAGCCCTTGAACCGCCAGCGCGCGGAGGCGTAGGCCGCCGGCAGTCCGACGACCAGGGACAGCGCGACCGCTCCCACCGACACCACCAGGCTGTTCACGAAGAACCGCACGAACGGGATGCCCTCGCTGTCGCCGAGGACCGTGCGGTAGGAGCCGAGGGTCGGGGTGAAGGAGAAGTACGTGCTGAAGAGCTCGTTGGCGGGTTTCAGGGAGAGGATCACCATCCAGGCGATGGGGAAGAGCGCGAAGACGAAGTAGAGGATGAGGGCGAGGTCCGCCAGCCATCCCGACAGCCGTTTCCTGACGGTCATGTGGCCTCGGCCGCCTTTCGCTGGATCCTGCCGAGGTGGCGTACCAGCACCATCGCCGCGAGGTAGACGACGGCCCAGAGGACGATCGTGTAGCTGATGCCGAAGCTGTAGCGCTGGAAGCGGATGGCTTCGAGATAGGCCCGGATCTGGAGCACGACGGTCGAGTCGCCGGGGCCGCCCTCGGTGAGGGCGTAGATGATGTCGAAGACCTTGAGCGAGTCCATGAAGCGGAAGATCACGGCGACGAGTACGTACGGCCAGAGCATGGGGAGCGTCAGGCGGCGGAAGGTGTACCACCAGCCGGCACCGTCGACCGCCGCCGCTTCGAAGGGAGATGCGGGCAGGGAGCGGAGTCCGGCCAGCGCGAGGATCGCGACGAACGGGGTGTAGACCCAGACGTCGACGGCGATGGAGGACAGCAGAGCCCCGGTGGGGGTGTCCGTCCACTGGACTCCCCCCAGGCCGAAGGGCTTCAGCAGGTGGTTGATGACCCCCACCGACGGCTGGAGCATGAGCTTCCACATGATCGCCGCGATCACCGGGGCGATCATGAGAGGGAGGATGAGGATCTTCTCCAGCACCCTTCCCACGATCGACGAACGGTGCAGCAGCAGGGCGACGGCGACCCCGAGCACGGTCTCGACGGCGGCGGCTCCGACGGCGTAGAGGACCGTCACCCAGGCCGAGTTCCAGAAGGCGTCCTGGGTGAAGACGGTCTCGTAGTTGTGCAACCGCACCATGTCCGGCTGCGGTTTGCTCGCCGAGAAGTCGAACAGCGTGTAGTAGAGGCCGAGTCCGAAGGGGTACAGAATCCCGCAGGTCAGCAGCAGCGCCGGGACGATCAGGAAGTAGGGGCGCAGGGTCGGCCGCCAGCCCATCGCCGCTCAGCCCACCTTGGAGGCGAGGTCGCTCGCCAGCCCGTTCAGCACCGACCTCGCGTTCTTGCCGCCGTAGATCTCCTGCAGGGACGCGGCCCAGCTGGTCGTCGCGTCGAAGAACTGGGCCTGCGGGGTGAACTGGATCTTCGTCTGGCCGACGACCGTCTCGAAGGTCTCGATGAAGCCGGGCAGGTGCCGCATCTTGTCCTTGTAGGCGGCGTCCTGGCTGATCGATTTGCGCACCGGGTCGATGTGGTTGTTGGTGATGGCCGCTTTACGGAGGTGTTCCTTCCCGGTCGCCCACTGCAGGAACAGCCAACTGGCGCTCTTCTTCTTGGACTTGGCGTTCATGCCGAGCGACCAGATCCACATGTTGGTGGCGAGGGAGCCGTTCGGGCCCTTCGGCCCGGGATGGAAGGCGATCTTCCCGGAGGCGGGGGAGGCACCCGCGACCGCCTGGAAGTAGGCGGCCGTGTCCGCGTCGAAGAGCATGCCCGCCTTCTTCGCACCGAGGTCGCTGGAGCACTGGTACCAGGTGTACGACGTCCAGGACGGCGGCCCGCCCTGCTTGACCATGCCGGCCCAGTCCTGGGTGAAGGCGATGGCCTCCGGCGTGTTCATCGCGGGCTTCAACGTGCCGCCGGCCACGGTGAAGTCGTGCAGGCCGTTGCGGGCGTACATGGTCATGAAGCCGGGGTGGATGGTGGCCCAGCTGCGGGAGCCGCGGACGGCGATCCCGTACATGCCGTCGTAGCCGGCGGCGGGGGCCTTCCTCTTGATGACCCCGGCGATCTCGCGCAACTCGTCGAAGGACTCGGCCGGTTTGAGGCCCAGCTTCTTGAACACGTCGGTGTTGTAGGCGACGACGTTCGTCTCCCAGCCCCACGGCAGCGCGTACTGCCCGCCCTGGCCGAGGGGCGCGCCGTCCTTGAGCGACCACTGGTCGGCCTGGAGGAGGTTCGGGAAGAAGTCGGCCTGGTCCCAGTCGGCCTCCGTGGCCGAGGAGTTGCGCATCCAGGGGCCGAGGTCTTCGAGCCAGCCGGGTGGCCCGTACTGCCACACCATGTACGCGCCGAGCATGAAGACGTCGTACGAGGCGCGCCCGCTGGACAGATCCACGGTGAGCTTGTCGAAGTAGTTGTCCTCGGGGAAGACGTCGTACTCGACCTTGATGCCGGTCTTGGCGGTGAAGGACTTGAGGTCGGCGATGAGGGCGTCCGTGTACGGGTGCTTGTTGAGCAGGGCCTTGACCGTCTTGCCCTTCTCCCGCTTCCAGTCGAAGGAGCCGGTGACGTCGTCCGCGGCCGACCCGCCGCTCTTCTTGTCGTCGCCGCCGAAGCCGGTCCCGCAGGCCGCGAGTAACGGTGTCGCGGCGGCGCCCGCTGTGAGGGCGAGGAAACGTCGGCGGTCGTGCACGTGCGTGTTCATCCGTGACCTCCACGTGGGGTTGGGCCCGGTGCGCTGTGTGGGTTGACACGTCGAGTCGACTCGTTAACAGAGGGTGTAACGGCGGAAGTTGCGCGTCAATCCCTCGCGCAAGCGAAAATCTCGGGTCAATATCGAGAGTGAGTGAGAAGTTCACAGGATCGGATGCGATACCCCGGAGGTACGGATGCTGGACGAGCGCGAGGCCTGGCTGGGGATCGACCTGGGCACACAGAGCGTCCGGGTGCTGGCCGTCACGGCGGACGGGTCGGTGGTGGGGCGCGGGTCGGCTCCATTGGCCGGGCGGCGCGAGGGGGACCGGCACGAGCAGGACGCGGGGGAGTGGTGGGAGGGGGTGTGCGCGGCTGCACGGGAGGCGATGGGGGAGGCGCGGGGCGTGCGGATCAGGGGGCTCGCGGTGTGCGGGACGTCCGGGACCGTGGTGCTGACGGATGTGTCGGGGCGGCCGGTGGGTCCCGCACTGATGTACGACGACGGGCGGGCGGGCGAGGAAGCGGCGCGGGTGCGGGGGGTGGGGGTGAGGGTGCAGGACACATGGGCGTTGCCGAAGGCGTTGTGGCTGGTGGAGGAGTACGGCGGGGAGGCGGGCGGTGGCCCTGGAGCCGACGGCGGCAGCGGCCCGACCACACCTCACGGACATCCGCCGACCGCACCTCACGGGCCCCGGCCGACCGTGCTCGGCGAGCAGCAGCCGGACGTGTCCGGCGGGCGGGAGGCGGATGTGTCCGGTGGGCGGGAGTCGAGCGTGCCCGGCGGGCAGGGGGCGAGCGTGTCTGGTGGGCGGGAGGGGGACGTGTCTGGTGGGCGGGGGCCGAGCGTGTCTGGCGGGCAGCAGCCGAACCTGTCCGGCGGGCGGGAGGCGGATGTGTCCGGTGGGCGGGAGTCGAGCGTGTCCGGCGGGCAGGGGGCGAGCGTGTCTGGTGGGCGGGAGGGGGACGTGTCTGGCGGGCAGGGGCCGCGCGTGTCTGGCGGGCGGGAGGCGGATGTGTCCGGTGGGCGGGAGGTGGATGTGTCTGGCGGGCAGGAGGCGACCGCACCTCACGGGCACCCGTCGACAGCACCTCACGGGCCCCGGCCGGCCGTGCTCGGCGGGCAGCAGCCGAGCGTGTCCGGCGGGCAGGAGGCGGATGTGTCCGGTGGGCGGGAGGGGGACGTGTCTGGTGGGCGGGGGCCGAGCGTGTCTGGCGGGCAGCAGCCGAGCGTGTCCGGCGGGCAGGAGGCGACCGTATCTCGCCGGCACCGGTCGACTCCGCCCCGCGAACCGCAGCACCGCCCGCGCCCCCGGTCCGGCCGCCGCTCCCACCTCCACCTCGCCCACCCGCCGCGCCTCCGCCTCGCCCACCAGCCCGACGTCGTCGTCGCCCGCCTCACCGGCGAGCCCCCGCCCACCGACTCCAGTCACGCCCTGAAGACCGGCTACGACCTGGAGCGCGACGCCTGGCCGTACACCGCCCTCGCCGAACTGGGTCTGCCCGACGGCCTGTTGCCCGACGTCGTACGCCCCGGCACACGGCTCGGCGAGGTCTGCCCGGCCGCCGCCGAGGCCACCGGCATCCCGGTCGGCACACCCGTCGTCGCCGGGATGACCGACGGCTGTGCGGCCCAGATCGCGTCCGGCGCACTGCGTCCCGGCGCGTGGAACTCGGTCCTCGGCACCACCCTCGTCCTCAAGGGCGCAGCCACCGCCCCCGTCCACGACCCCACCGGCGTGGTCTACAACCACCGTGCGCCGGACGGGAGTTGGCTGCCCGGCGGGGCGTCCAGCGTGGGCGCCGGCGTACTGACGGCGGCCTTCGCGGGAGCGGACCCGGCGGCGATGGACGCGCGGGCGGCCGCCTACGAACCGTCCGGCGCGGTGGCGTACCCCCTCGTCTCGCCGGGCGAGCGCTTCCCCTTCCGCGCCCCGCAGGCCTCGGCCGTGCTCCTGGGCGAACCGCGGGGCGACGCCGACCTGTGGGCCGCCCTCCTGCAGGGCGTCGCCTTCACCGAACGGCTCTGCCTGGACTACCTCCACCACCTGGGCGCCCCGCTGGACGGCCCGCTCACCTTCACCGGCGGCGGCGCCCGCAGCCCGTACTGGAACCAGCTCCGCGTCGACATCCTGGGCCGCCCGGCCCGCGTACCGGCCCAGACGGAGCCGGCGCTGGGCATGGCGGCACTGGCGGCGTACGGCACGGGCGAGGGTTCCCTGGCGGACATCACGGACCGCATGGTCCGCATCGAGACCACCCTCGACCCCCACCCCTCCCGCACGGCCCTCTTCGCCGAGCCGTACGCCCGCCTGGTCGGCGAGCTGACGGCACGGGGCTGGCTGCCGGAACCGGTGGCGGCGCACGCGCACAGCCGCCTCGGCCTGGATACTTCCGGCTCATGAGCACGACCCTCCTCCTGGCTCGCCACGGGCAGACCGTCTGGCACGCCGAGAACCGTTACGCGGGCGTCAGCGACGTGGCCCTCACGGACACCGGACGCGCCCAGGCAGAGGCTCTCGGCCACTGGGCCGCCGCGCATCCGGTCGACGCGATCTGGACCTCGCCCGTCTCCCGCGCCGTCGCCACCGCGGACCCGGCCTGTCGCGTCCTCGCCCTCACCCCGCACCGCGAACCCGACCTGCGCGAATGCGACTTCGGGGTGGTGGAGGGCCGTACGCTCGCCGAGTTCGCGGCACAGGACCCGGACGCGGCGGCGGCCTTCCGCGCCGACCCGGTGGCCCACCCCTTCCCGGGCGCCGAGGACCCGGCCGCGGCGGCCACCCGAGGCCTCGACGTACGCCCGTGGCTGGAACGCGTACGCACCGACCTGTCTCCCGAGTCCCAGAGCCTGATCGCGGTCTACGCGCCCCTGTGGACCCGGC